>JANMLV010000284.1:0-62613 GCA_031372705.1 Bacteroidota bacterium
ATCTTTATACAAATAAACCATTTTTTTTAACACCAAAAACAAAACATAAACCTAAAAACTTCGCCAGCAAAATTGGTGGTCAATTTGCTTCGGCCTGATGTGGTCAATTTGACCGGCGTGTGCACTCTCAGGATATAATAAGAGCAGCATGGAATAAGGGTATTTATACAAATAGCAACATCATCCTCCTGATCAGTTTCGCCACGATATATGTGGTGAATTAATAGAATAAAGATTCTACGGAAATAGAGACTCAACAAACATTTGGGAAGTAGATCATATTAACCCAGTTGCAAATGGTGGAACAGACGACTTAAGTAATTTACAGCCGTTATATTGGTTAAATAATGCTCGTAAGGTGATAAACTAAACTGGGTGTGTGATGAGGGTATTTAAAATCTTCCCAATTCTCGAACACATATATAATTTTCTATAAGTGTGTCAGGTCTAATATAGTTTTGTTATTTTAATCTTGACCTTTATCCTTTTCCTTCATTGTCTTACTTTTCAAATGGCCAAGCTCGTTTAACCTGTCTTGTGATTGCTCTTGTTCAAATTCCTTTAGACCTAGCATTAATCCCTGAATGTATGAATTATCAGATTGTAAGCCCTTTATAACAGTTAACAGCATCACTGGTTCGTGTTTTGCCAAAATGTATCCACTGTTAAACCCCGTAATAAATTGTTTTTCCTCAAGTTTCATTAAAAAGTATTTTTTGCATGTTTATCTAAGTATTCATTTAGCGAGTCTTTGTCATAAAGAATAATCTTCTTTTCCGGCTGCGAATATCGAATTTGTCCCTCATCCCGAAGTTTCTGAAGTGTGGTCTTACTTTTAATCCTCAGTTTTTCCATTACCTCTTCTCCGGAAATCCACTTATCCTCTTTAATGCCTTGTTCCAATTTAATACGTTTAACCACCCTTTCAATAAGTGAATAAAATGCTTCATCTTCAATGCAAACGACATCCATAAGTCAAATATAGATAATTTTTTAAACATCGTATTGTTGTACCTATGTTGTACCTAAACCATAAAGGCTTCGAAGAATATCTCTTCAAAGCCTTTACTTACTTGTGGTGTGGGGCGGGATCGAACCGCCGACACAAGGATTTTCAGTCCTTTGCTCTACCAACTGAGCTACCGCACCATTTTAATTCATTCATTCGAACCGTCAACACAAGCCCGCCCGGTTGACCCGGTCGGACGGGGATTTTCAGTCCTTTGCTCTACCCCTGTCCGTCAACCGACGGAAACTGAGCTACCGCACCATTTTTTGGACGAATTTCACGCCCTTTCGGTTTTCTTTCGGAATGCAAAGGTAATATTTTGCTGTTTATTTTCCAATTCTAAAGTTATTTACCATGAAATTTTTGTCGGAAACCACGTCGTAGTAGGCATGGAATGCCGTGTGACGGATTACCAATTCATCAAAATTAACCGGTGAATCGTCGCTGCAACGCACTTTTATGAGGCGAACGTCGGGGAGTAATTCCAGGTTTTCGGAAGCGCGAACCCAGCCGGACATTACATCGGTGCTCTGGGTTGGAGCTACGCTGCTTTCGCGGAGTAAGTTGCCGTTTGCGTCGTAATAGCCAAGGTTAATATAGGGATAAGCCATGCTGTTGATGTCGCTTTTTGCCCAGAATGATATTTCTATCCAAATGGTATCATGAGGCTCAATGGGTATTTCGGCCATAGGCAATACCTTTTTGTCGCTAAGGAAGGCACCGGAACCTAAAAATGCCTCTCCGCCGGGCGTATTTTCGAAACCATTGCGGTAAAATAGAGTTAAGGGCTGTTCTGCGCGATAAGGTGTTCCGGTTGGGGAAATGTAGTCGTGCAAGGTGTCTTTTACGGTTAGATAGTCGGCAATTGCTAAAACTTCGCCTTTTTGGGTAAGTGCGCTCGTTTCAAATGCGTATAATATGTATTCTTCGCGAGTGCTGAATTTTACGGAATGGTCTATAATAAATTGTTCGCCGGCAGTCATTGGCGAAGGCTTGGTCATAATTAATAATCGCTTCGCGTTAAATACGCCTCCTTCAGTTGGGTTGTTGATGTATGGATGTGAAACTAACTGCACATTATTTAACGTCTGACTAAACGACGTGCGACTCGACATATAATTTACCAAGGGCAATCCGGTTTGGTAAGAAATTTCCATTGCTTGCGCAAAATTGCCGCGCGTGCGATCGATATATATTTTTTCGGAGCCCTGAAAAAAGGAAGGTAAAAAAACAATTGCATCAAAATCGGCAGATGTATATGGCGTTCCTAAAAACATGTCGGAGAAATAGGTGTTTTTTCCATTGAACGGATTTTCTGCATTATTTGCTTGCATACGTTTTGCTGTTCCGGTAAACCAGATGAAACTTTCTATTGCCATTAACAGCACCAATGAAATGGAAAATAAATAGGCGAGTTTATGATGACGCAATTTTATTTTTTTATGCAACATAAAAATTAAAACGGCAATTACCGACATGTATACATAATAAAATCCCCATGCAAATCGTCCGGGTGAACGAAATTGTTTTAAGGGTGTGATAATGTCCAACAAAAATTGTAATCCTAAATTAAAAGGAAAGGTCATCGAAAATAATAATAGTAAAACTGCCGAGAATAAAAATTTCCCCATATCGCCCGGCAAAGGAATGCTTGCGCGTATTATCGATTTTTTGAACCGCAAACGCTTGATGTAAATAAATAATAATATGAATAAAAAAATTAATCCCGTATATCCAACATAAGCATATCCCTCCGGATTAGATTGTCCAAAGTGGAATATTTTTCTTGCCTGATTAGTGAGTGTTCCGTTGTTAGGTAAAAATACCGATTGAAACGATGCCTTATATCTAAAAAAACCATATGGACTTTCGGGCCTGTCGCTCACACTATCCGTAAAATGCATAAAGGCCATAATGCTGAATAATGGCAAGGCAGCAACAGCAAATAATTTGAATACGGAGATGTAATTTCTTTTATTGCTCACCCACAAAACAATGCCGTGAAATCCTATAAATAAAGCAGCAATTAAAACATAATACATGTGTATGAGTCCGAAAAAAATAATGGTAATCGTTGCGATAAGCATTGGCAGCCATGCATAATGTTTCTTTTTAATAACAATTAATTGCCACCAAATTAGCGGAACAAATAGGGCGTATCCCAACGCAAAATGTCCCCAAAATCTATCAAGTTGCGGACTCATCAACCCAATTACAATCGCCATGATGGCTGCATACCAAGCGGGTAATTGATAATGCCTTAATATTTTAAATAGTATTATTATCCCGCCCCATAACGATAACAGCAACAGCATATTTAATATGCCAATCGTATAATTGTGAATGGGGATGATATTATTATCAATAGCATTTAACATCCACGAAATCATTGGCTGATTATCGGTAAACACCACATGTTCGCCGTAGGGATAGTTCATGCCTGTAAAATGTGTGCCCGTGTCGTTGGCTACATACCAGGCGGGAGTGTAATAGTTTTTAAATGCATCGCCGCCATTATTTAATAAATATTGATTGGGATGAAAAGCAATTTTGCTGAATACGCCCAAAATAATAACCAGACTTATTATTGCGAGCAGATAAATTGGTTTTATGCGCGTATTGTTTTTCATTTATAGGCTTCTGAAAAATATCTTCAAAAAATTAATCGATTCTGCAAATAGTATTCCTGCGCGCATGCTGCTGAACTGTACGTTTTCTTTTAATTCAATAGGTATTGGCTGCACACGAATATTTTTATTGCGTGAAGCCAGAAATAAAAATTCTAAATCAAATAAGTATCTTTCTATGGTAGTGCTCAGGAAAACAGATTTGCCTTTTTGGTTAAATCCTTTTAATCCGCATTGCGTATCCGTTACTTTTAATCGCAATACAAATCCTGTGCAAGCTCTAAGCAGTCGTGAAATAAATTTCCTAAACGGTGGCACATGCTTGTAATAATTTTCATCTTTTATACCTGCTGCAATATCTGTTTCATTATTTGCTAGTTGATGCCATACTTTTAAAAAGCTTTTCGTAGTGTACGGAAAATCAACATCAGTATAAATGCAATAATTGCCGGTTGATGCTTCAACACCTTTGCGCAATGCGTAACCTTTACCTCTGTTTTCCGGATAATTAATGTATAAAAAATTGGGAATATTATTTTTAATTTCAGCAACTAAATTGTCGGTAATTCCTTTTGCTGCGCCATCGTTAATTAAAATTAATTTGATGTTTACGTCAGGTAATTGCTGTTTGATTTCATTAAATGATTGTATAATATTATTATTCCAACCGGATATCGGGTTGTAACAAGGTAATATAATATCGAGCGATTGTTGTTCCACTATTATTTAAAAATGCCGTATCTAATAATACAATACATGGCTCTAATGCCATCTTTCCAATTTATTTTTTTTCCTTCTGCGTAAGTTCTCCCGTAGTAAGAAATGCCAACTTCGTAAATAGTAATATTTTTTATTTTGGCTAGTTTTTGCGTTAATTCAGGTTCAAAGCCAAATCTATTTTCTTTTAAATGAATAGATTGCAACATGCTTGTGCGCACTAACTTGTAACATGTTTCCATATCGGTTAAGTTGAGGTTGCTGAACATGTTTGAAAGATTAGTCAAAAACTTATTGCCTATTGAATGCCAGTAAAATAAAATGCGATGTGGATTGCCGCCCATAAACCTGCTGCCATAAACAACATCTGCACCTCTTTCAATAACAGGTTTTAATAGGATATTAAATTCGTTAGGGTCGTATTCTAAATCGGCGTCTTGCACAATAGTATAATCGCCGGAGGCATTTTTTATTCCTGTATGTAATGCGGCGCCTTTGCCTTTGTTTTTTTCATGATGAAATGCACGAATATCTAAATTGGGATTTGCATCAATAAATACTTGTAATTTTTCGGAGGTTTTATCTTTGGAACAATCGTTAACTACAATAATTTCCATAGCAATGTTTTCCGCAAGTTTTACGGTGCTCAATGTGGTTAATATAGTTTGAATTGTGGCCTCTTCGTTGTAGGCAGGAACAATTACACTCAGTTTTTTTACGCCCATGTTGATATGAGGGTAAAAATAAAGTATTTACTTGGTAAAGGGAAGGTGTTACGAGCACTTATTGCTCACGTGTGCCACCCTTAACTACTGATGTTGTTGGTAATTTTAATTCGTAAGAAGCTCCGGCTTTAACCGTTAAAAGGTTACTGCGCAGCCAAGGGTTATAAAATTTAAGCATTTTGTAGTTCGTACCATGCTCATTTGCAAAAACGGCAAGATCGGGGATGCTGGTATTTACTTTCACTAATTTATATTCTAACGGATTGTAAAGGTCTTCCGGTGTTAGAAAGAAGCCGTATTTCTCGTTATTTTCAAAAATTATTTTATAGGCAACGGCTCTAAAAATATAGCGAGATGTTTCATCTTTCAGATATAAATCGTAGTAGGCATCTTGTTTTTGATAATTAACTGCTCCTTCAATAGCGCCCATTCCTGCATTATAACTAGCAGCTGCTAAAGTCCAATTATTAAATTTTGCGTAAGCATCTTTTAAATATTTAGTAGCAGCTAATGTTGATTTTTCCATATCGTAACGCTCATCAATTTCGGCGTTAATGGTTAAACCGTATTGCAATCCTGTGGCTTTTAAAAATTGCCAATATCCATGTGCTTCTGAAGGGGAAATAACATTGCGTAAACCGCTTTCCGCTATCGCGAGATATTTAAAATCGTCGGGGATATTGTTTTCTTTTAAAATTGGTTCAATGATAGGAAACCAGCGATTGGACAATTTCAAATTTTGAATCATGTTAGAATGCCAATATCCATTTACAGTTAATTCGCGGTCGAGGCGTTCGCGTACTTCAAAATCGTTGAGCGGCAGTGGTTCGCCGGCAAAGCTCACTGTAGCGGGCATTTTGGCAGCAAAATAACGAATGGTATTTACATCATCGGCAAATGTGCGCAGCGTGTCGGTCGCCATAGGTTGTGCAACACTGTCGGGACTATTATTTCCTGAAACAGCGAAGCCTATAAATATACTAATACCAACAAATGCACCAATGAGGATGTAATGAATTTTTTTCATGCTGCTTATTTTTTCTTGTATACCGGAACCGTTGAACATGGTTCGCCATACATAATACTTTTAACTAACGGACGAAGTAATCGTGTTATTTCAAGATACGCTTCAGGTGGAACGGGTTTATCGCTGCAACCTTTAATTATTACACGTTGATCGCGAAATTGTTCCTTTTCTACATTTGCCAATGCCTTATAAAATAATTGCTTAATAGTTGTTTCTTTATCACCCATTGTAATTGTTTTTGCAAAGGGTTCTGCATTGGCAACAATAAGCATCCATGCCCAATTCGGAATAATGGCATCTGCAGAGCAAAACACAGCCAAATGTTTATCGCTATAATCGCTCCAATTTATTGCAGCTAATGCTTCTCTGAAATCTTTTTCGCGCAGTATTAATCCTCTGAACAAATAGTCTTTCAAGTCGAAAAGGACAATTTGATTTTCATCCGGGAAATACGTTTCCAGGTCGAATGAAATGATGCCGCTTTGTGCTACTTTATTTACGAATTCCACTTTTTAGGATTTGTGTTATTTCAAAATTACGCAATTCTATATAAAAATTTTCCCGCAGATGGCGCCGGTTTTGCAGTTTTGAGGCTGCTTTCGACGAAATCTGCGGGAGCAATGGTTAAGAACTGCTATAGTTCCTAACGGTAATTTATGCTAAAAAGTTTTATTCCCCGTATAAATAACGGTTGTCGGTAACTTTCGCTTTTTCTTTTAATTCAGTTAATAGTGTTTGTCCTTGGAACTTGTTCTGCATGGCATAAGTCAACTGATTCTTGTTGATGTTATAATCAGGTGTTTCAGGAACAGGCACAAATTCTATCGGTTGAGCAATGTAAACACCGCGAACACCTTCAATTACTGCTGTTGTTTTTCCTTGTTCAGTTCCGAATACTGCACCAATTACTTTTGGTTCGCGACCTAAAATAGGCGCATTAGCAGAACCGAAGCTTGCATTGCGCACTGTGTCAACTCTTGCACCAATTTTTGCTGCAATGGCATCCAATGAACTTCCACCGGCCATAGCATCGGTAATTTGTTTGCCTAATTGAGCTGCTTTTTTCTCTTTAATAACTTCTACTTCAATAATTTCTTTAATGTTTTCTAATTCAGCAATTCCGTTTACGCGCACATCTTTTACGTATGCAACAATAACGCGGTCAGACATATTGAAATATTTGAAATCATTTTTATTGGCATCAAATGCCCAAGTAATCATTTCACGTGTATTTTCTAAACCCGGAACTTCATACATGCTTTTTGTTAACGGTTGTGTAACACGTTTAAATAATTTCATATCAATTGCACCTTGTTCAAAAGTTTCGGCAGTTTGATATTTATCGTAAAATGCACTTGCTTGTTTTTCAATTGAATCGATGGTTTCTTTACCTGCACCAATTCCTTTACTTAAGTATGCAACGTTTACAAATTCTTTCTTGTTTTTTAATTCGTTAATTTCAACAATATGATAACCATACTGTGTTTTAACGATTTCATTTTTACCGGTTGTTCCTGTTTTAAATAAATAGGCTTTTAATTCAGGTAAAATATTTATTGCAGGAGTTGACCATCCCAAATCACCACCTTGTTGAGCAGTGGTTTGATCTTCAGAATATTGAATGGCAAGTGCTGTAAAATCACCACCGTTATCAATAGCACCTTTAATACTGTCGATTAAATTTTTAGCTGTAACACTATCGCGCTCAGCAGTAATACCAACAAAAATGTGACGAGCTTTTACTGAATCCGGCATTATATCACGGCTTTTAATTTTAGCCATGCGATACATCCCGCCGTTTTCAAACGGACCAACAAATGTGCCTACAGCAGTTGTAAAATATTGATTTACAACATTTGAGTCGATGCCTTGAGCATATAAGTCGGTACGACTATAATTTGAATTACCAAATTTATCAGGATCTTCTGAACGCGATACAATATAAACTGAATCGCTTTTTGAAGCCATCATTTTTGTAACACTTTCGTTAAGTGCTTTTAATGTTGCGGCGCTGTCGGCAGCAGTTGGCAAAAAGTCCCATGATACATATTCTAAAACGCGACCTTCTGTTTGCTTATATTTATTTTTATTCTCGTTGTAGTAGGTTTTTAATTCGGCATCGGTAACAGTAATAGTAGAGTCAACTATTGATGCATAAGGCAATGTAACAAATACAAATGTGCCTCTTGTATTACTTGTTGTATAATTGCGTTTAGCCATCCACTCAGGAACATAATTTGCTTTGGTAAACAAGTTCATGTATTTGCCTTGCTTGTAATCGCGTTTAGCAACTTGTTCACGAGAAATAAATTGGTAGTATTCCTGGCGTGCCTGCGGATTATTTTGCTGTGTTTCTTGGTTAGAAATATTATCTACAAAACCCGGTAATATTGAAGGGTCGTATTGGCCTGTTTGTGAAAGACCGATGTAATAATTTTTAATGGCAGGATGAGGATCCGGACCATAAATCAAGTTGCTAAATTCTTCAGGTGTAACGGTAAGACCTAAATCTTCAAGATTCTTGTCGATTAATTTTTCGTTTACAAACTCAGTCCAAGATTGTTCGCTGATGCTGAATTCAGTTTTAGGGTCTAATTGATATTGACCTTGCTCGTATGCAATTACCTGATTGTTAAAAGTCAGGTATTCTAAAATAGATTTACCACGGCGCTCGGCATATTCATCGCGATTTACCTCTTCACCGGCAATTTCGGCAAATTTGGGAGCCTTGTTTTTGTTGAAAATACCTGTATTAGAATTGGTAGCATCTTGCACCAAAAACAATACTAAACTCAGGGTTATCAAGCCTACGACTACCCATGAATACTTGCGAATCTTAGAAATTAGCATACTATAATGTCAGATTTTAATTTTATATTGGGGTTGCAAAGGTAGTGGATGGGATGTGGAAAACCAAAACCCAAGCCCTTTACAGGTGTTTTTTTGCACTATTTTGGTGTTTGCGATTGGTCAGCATGTGCTGCATCCTCTTTTTTGCGGTAGTAATTTTCGAGATATTTCCGGTTCTTTTTCTTAAAACGATACATGAAATACGCGATTCCGGCAGTAAAAATGGTTATGTAAACATACGAGCCGTAAGCCTCGCCGTTAATAGCTTTGGTAATTGCCAAGGTAAGTGCTATAACGGCTACAACGAGCCACATTACCTCAAAAATTTTCATCAATCTTAAATATCCGTGCATTGCAAGTTGGTTTTTATGAATACGAACATATTTTAATTAAACATCAATTTATCGATTTTGTTGCCTTCCACATGTTATCGCTTAAAAATCCTTACTTCCGTTTAATCAAGCCTGCTTTTTCTCCAAAACTAAAGGCGAAATCTCTAATTAAGTGCACAATTTCTTCGTTTTGGTTGGCGCGTTTATAGGTGTCGGACATGGTCATAAAGGTTTCAAAGAAAAATTTATCCATCTCATCCTGACGCATTTCTTTCGTCCATAAGTCGATTCTTAGCGATTCTTCCGTTTTTTCATCATACAAGCTCAGCATAAACGCCTTGCAATTAGCAGGAGCCGTCATGTTACTGTCGCTAGCCATCCAGCTTATATTTTCCGGCACATTACTTTCGTCTAGCGTAATCTTTAACTCTATTTGCGATGTTTTGCCCATGTTATTGTTTCTATTTTGGCACGAAATTAGTCATTATAGGTTACCAAAACCATGCTGAAGGATATCAATTGCTTCAAAAAAGAATTTAACAACAAGCAATTTGCACCTTAAGCTAAACTGACCTAACTTTAAACCAAATCAGCACATACCAAATGAAACGTTTACCATTATTTATTGCCGCTATTTTCTTTTTCGCCGCTTTTGCTTCAAAAGGCCAGGTAGTATATGTTACCGAATGGAAAAGCGAAGCCAACAAAAAGGTTTATGTAACCGACATGCCCTCAGAAGCTGACGTAATTGTTTTCAAAAGCGAATGGAAAAGCGACGCAACCGACGATTCAGGCATTTGGTTCTTTACTGAATGGAAAACGGAAGCCGACGTGTTGATTTATTTTACCGAATGGCGCAGTGAAGCCGACTTGGTAATCTGCTATACTACTTACAAAGGCGAAGCGGGCAAACGCAAATAAAGCTCCTGCATTAGAATTAACTCTCGCTGATATCTATTTTTTAGCGAATTTCGCACTGTGAATCTCGTTTTAGATATAGGTAATACCAAGCATAAAATGGCCATTTTTGATGGCAATACCTTGGTTTCACTCGAAATTACCGAGCAATTATTGCCTGAACATCTTGAACAAACACTCCAAAATTTTCAGGTATCGCATGGTATTTTGTGCTCAGTTGACCATTATGACGAAAATTTGGCGGCTGCTTTGAGCGAAAATATCCCTGTTATTCAATTGTCACACTCCACCTTATTGCCCATTACAAACGCTTATGCCACACCAACCACGCTGGGAAAAGACCGCTTATCGGCCGCAGTTGGAGCAAATGCCTTGTTTCCGGGGAAAAATGTATTGAGTATTGATGCAGGCACTTGTATAAAATATGATTTTATAGATAGCCATGCCGTTTATCACGGTGGTGCCATTTCTCCGGGTTTAAACATGCGATTAAAGGCCATGCACAATTTTACCGCAAGATTGCCGTTAATAGTGGCGTCAAACTTAGCTGAAACGCCCTTAACAAAGCTGATTGGCAACGATACCAACGCTTCAATGCTATCCGGCGCTTTAAATGGTGCCCTTTTTGAAGTGGAGGGAACAATTTCGGCTTATATGGAAAAATATAGCGATTTAGTGGTGGTTATAACCGGTGGAGATGCTGCTTTCTTTGAATTGCATGCGAAAAGCCGGATATTTGCACGCCCAAATCTAGTTTTGGAAGGATTAAATACTATTCTTAATTATAATATCGATAACTAATGCAATTGCGACGTATTCCCCTGTTTATTTTATTTTTTACAATAACGGCACTATCGGCTCAGGTAAATTCACCTTATTCAAGATATGGGTTGGGAAATATTTTTCCGACCACTTTTGGTGCTTCCAGCGGAATGGCGGGATTTTCGGCAACGTATTTTACGCCTACCAATATCAATTATCAAAATCCGGCATCTTACGGTGAATTAGGTTTTGCAACTTTTGATGTGGGCGCTTATGGCAATGTGCTTACCATTGAAGATGATATAGAAAAGTTTACTTCCGGAGATGGCAATTTATCCTATATGGCATTCGGTTTTCCAATTCTTAAAAAATCGCGCAACCATAAATTGGGGATGAGCTTTGGATTAATACCTTACAGTGCATTTCAATATGATATTATCGAAGAACAACCAACCGATGATCCACTTTTGGGAACTATAGAATATAATTATGTAGGTAACGGAAAACTTTATCAATTTTATGGTGGGTTAGGATATAAATTTACTACCGATACCGTTCAACGCACTAAAGAAATAGACGGTGTTTTAGATACGATTATTTCTACGAATTTATTCAGCATCGGCGGAAATGCAGCGCAAGTTTTTGGTTCGCTGTTTAATATTACTTATGCATCATTTCCCGATCAATCGAGTTCACAAACAACTAAATTAACGCGCGACAATAGAATTAGCGGTGGCATTTATAATTATGGTGTTGCTTATCAAAAACAATATATCAGAAAACAAGCTACAAATCGCGATTATTTTGTTTGGCGTTTTGGTGGTGCTATGAGTCCCGAAATTGGTGTGAGTGGAAGGCAATCTGTTACCTGGACAAACATTATTAAAATCGGGAATTTCGAAGCTGTAAACGATACCATTTATGCAGAACCTGATACATCAGGAAATATTATAATTCCTGCATCTTTTCAGGGTGGATTATCATTTAGTTTTTTCACCACAGAAATGGAAAATAAAAATCAATTTACCATAGGCGCACAATATGCAAGAACCATGTGGAGCCAATACGAAGGCTTTCAAGATGCCGGAACATTGGGCGATAGTTGGAGGGCATCAATTTGTGCAGAAATATTAACCAAGGTGAAAAAAAATGCAACAACCGGCGATAAATCACAACGCGTTTATAATAAAGCTCCTTATGCCATTCGATTTGGTGCTTATACCGGCCAAAGCAATTTAATTATTGATGGTGTTCAATTAAACGACAGAGGCGTAACTGCAGGTCTTGCTATTCCAATTGGAATCGGTAAAGAAACGCAACCAACTTTTAGAAATTCCAGATTAAATTTATTTTTAAATGCAGGTCAGCGTGGAAGTAATACACCAATAACAGAAACGTATTATAATTTTGGAATTGGTATTACGTTTGTCGACTTAGGTTGGTTCCAAGAATATAAATTAAATTAACACTGCTTACATTTTTGGTAATTAAATAAACTGACTTATTGTGATGGTTTCTATAACATTAAAACAATGAGCAAACTTTTTACATACCAATTGCAAAAACGATTAATTATTAATCCGTTATTTATTTGCCTCAGCTGCAGTGTTTTTTTGTCGGCATGCGTTAATGATATTGATGAAGTAAATAAAACTACTAAACTTGCCGAACCCGGTATTGAACGGGGAAAAGATATCGAATTATATTATAGCGAAAACGGAGGTGTAAAAGTAAAAGTTACTGCTCCAACGGTAATTCGTTTTTTAACACCACCACCATACACCGAATTTGATAATGGCTTGCGTGTCGATTTTTATAACGACAGCATGCGCGTTACCAGTTGGCTCACGGCAAACTATGGCATCAGATACGAAAGTGAAGCCAAAACAATTTTGCGCAACGACGTTCAAGTAGTAAACGAAAATAACGAGCACCTCAGTACCGAAGAATTAATTTGGGATGAAAAAAGACATATTATCTACTCCGAAAAATTTGTAAAAATTACAACTCCCGACCAAGTAATTTACGGCGAAGGCATGGAAGCCGATGAGCAACTCACCAAATACATTATCAAAAAACCTCAGGGAACCATTAGAACGGATATGGAATAGCCGTTTCACGCGGAGGAAGGGAGAGGCGGAGAAAGCGGAGTGATTCTTGAATGTTGAACCGAAGCCATTGGTATGGTTTATTTCACGCGGAGAGAGGGAGTAGCGGAGAACGCGGAGGTGATTATTATTACAATAAGCTATTCTAGTTTATTATAAGTGGTAAATTTGCATAAACAGCAAAATCCCAATTGCTGTAAAATATTTTACATGGTACACAAAAAATACAAAATAGGCATTACGTTATCCGGTGGAGGTGCAAAGGGCGTTGCACATATTGGTGTGTTGCAAGCGTTAGAGAGCGCCGGAATTTTTCCCGAAATTATTTCAGGATGCAGTGCAGGAGCGATGGTGGGAGCATTATACGCTGCCGGATTTTCGCCACGCGATATTTATAAATTAATTGAACATCGCAGCTTGTATAGTATAATTAAAATGGGCTTGCCTAATAAAGGCATGATGGAACTTGGATATTTCAAAAAAATTCTAGCTGAAAATATTGAACACGATAGTTTCGAAAAATTGAATATGCCATTTTATTGCGTGGTAACCAATTTGAATACCGGCGAATACGAAATTGCAAGTGAAGGCAAATTGAGCGATTATGTTATTGCATCGCAAAGTATACCATTGGTTTTTAAACCACAAAAAATTGGCGACAGTTTGTATGTTGACGGCGGTGTATTAAATAATTTACCGGTAGAATGTATTCGCGAACAATGCGATATATTAATAGGCGTTAATGTGAATCCGGTTTCATATACCGACAAGCTTAGCGGCATGCGTGATGTTGGGTTTCGTGTATTAAATTTATCGCTAAAAATAAATATGGAAAAACGCATACAGCTATGCGATTATATTATTGAACCACATACCGAAGATTTTTCAATTTTCGACATCAACAAATCGAAAATTATTTATGATGCAGGTTATGAAGCCGCATTGCCGGTTGCCGAAAAATTAGCAAGCCATATCAATTAGCGAGCAATTTTATGTTAATGATTATCTTTACAAATAAATAAAATAGTATGCCATTAATTCTTCCTGTAAACAATAAAGCACCTCAATTTGGTGAAAACTGCTATCTCGCCGAAAACGCAACTGTTGTTGGCGAAGTTACCATGGGAAATAATTGCAGTGTATGGTTTAATGCGGTGGTGCGCGGTGATGTAAATGCAATTGTTATTGGCAATAAAGTGAATATTCAAGACAATGCCGTAATTCATTGCACCTATCAACAAGCAGCTACTACAATTGGCGATAATGTTTCTATAGGACATAATGCAATTGTACACGGATGCACGATTCACGATAATGTATTAGTTGGAATGGGTGCAATTGTGATGGACCACGCTGTTGTAAATTCTAATGTTTTAATTGCTGCAGGAAGTGTAGTGCTGGAAAATTCAGTTTTAGAAAGTGGATTTATTTATGGCGGTGTTCCGTCTAAAAAATTGAAACCATTGAGCGAAGAAACATTTAAGCATAATATTGATAGAATTGCTAATAATTATATCATGTACAGTTCATGGTATAAACCGAGTTAATTAGAGGTGATACGTCCTCGTCTGTCCGCGTCGTGGTCTGCGACCCGACGCAATATTAATGTCAAAACGGAGCCTATTCTATAAATGTGCTTATACCATACTGTCGCCCCTACAGGGCTAAAACGTTCGCGTCGTGGTCTATGACCCGACGCAATAAAAATGTCAAAACGGAGCCTTCCTAATCAAACGTTACTTAGAATTAATTTCTTTGATCAACACCAAGTCCAAGTTTATTGCGAAGTGTATCTAAAAAATTTTGTTCGTTGGGGCGAATTAATGCGATGGTGAAATTTTCTTTGCGCACTGCTAATTGGACAGATGCATCTACTGTTTCGAAGCGACTATCAAGCGTAACCAAAAAATGTTCGCTGCGACCTTCAATTTCGAAACTGATAACCGATTCATCGGAAACAACAATTGGACGAATATTTAAATTATGCGGTGCAACGGGTGTGATAACAAAATTTTCGGATGAAGGGAAAATAATTGGTCCGCCGCAACTTAATGAATAACCCGTTGAGCCGGTTGGTGTTGATAAAATTAAACCATCGGCCCAATAGCTCATTAAAAATTCACCATTAATATAAGTGTGAATGGTAATCATTGCCGACGAATCTTTTTTGTGGATAGTAAATTCGTTTAATGCAAAATTATCGCCGCCAAATAAATTAGGTAGATTAGAATCGAGGTGAATAAGTGTGCGTTCATCTAACGAAAAAGTGCCTTGCACTAATGCTTCAATCATATTGGCAATCCCATCTTTACCAATGCTTGCCAAAAATCCTAAGCGGCCGATATTAATACCAACAATTGGCACTTTAGTATCTTTTACAATAGTAATAGTATCTAACAAAGTGCCATCGCCACCAACGCTAAATATAAAGTCGATTGAGGCAATTATGCTTTTATCGTTTTCATAAAATATTTGCGGCTGCTCAACAAATTGAATATTATTAATTAAATGCGGATAATAATCTTCGTGAATTAAAAAGTGAATATTGTGTGCAGATAATAAATCGAAGAGTTGTTGCACATAAGGCAATGCATCTTTTTTTATTAATCTTCCGTAAATAGCAACCTGCATAATTAAATATTGAGATAATTCATTAATGAATCGTATCTGTCTTTAATAATTTCAACCATATCCGATTCCTGGAAATAGGCTTTTACCTGATATTTATATCGCTCTAAGGTGGCAACAATATGTTTTATTTCGGTGCTGTCAACTTTAATAGTAATGGCATATTTTCCTGTTTCGGGATCAATATTAAAATAAGAGCTGAGAATATGTGCGTCGTTGCCTTCAACAATTCTGGCAATATCGCTTAATACATAATCTGTTTTATTATTTAACTCGATAATTATTACTCCACCGGGTTCGCTAATGGAGCTCATTTTTGCGAAATTGTACAACAAACTCTGCAGTGTAATTAATCCCAAATAATGTTGCTCCGCATCCACAACCGGAATTACCGTGGTTTTTAAATTTGCTGCAACACGCAGCACTTCGTAAATATGTTCTGTATCTTTTACGAAAGGCTTGTAAAGATTTTTAAGAAATTTACCGAGTTGTTCGTGGGTGTTATTAAAATCTAAAATATCTTCCTCGCTCACGAGGCCAATATAATTTTGATGGTCGACCAAAGGAAGGTGTGAGAGTTTAAACTCATACATCCATTCGATGGCCTTGTCTCCGGTATCTTTTATTTTTAGAGGAGGTATATTTTCAGATATAATGTCTTTTGCCAGCACTTTATTTTATTTCGTTTAGGAACTTACCTAAATAACGATTAAACTCTTCAGGTTGTTCCATCATTGGTGCATGTCCGCATTTATCAATAAACAAAAGTTGCGAATTTGGTATCAATTTATGAAACTCCTCACCAACAAATGGCGGCGTTATGGTATCGTTATTACCCCAAATGAGCAAAGTTGGTGCCGTAATTTTTGATACCTCTTCTGTCAGGTTTTGGCGAATAGCACTTTTAGCTGTTGCTAAAACGCGAATTACTTTATTTCTATCGTTAACAATATCAAAAAGCTCGTCTACCAGCTCCTTAGAAGCAAATTTTGGGTCGTAAAAGGTGAGTTCTGCTTTTTTCTTGATGTATTCGTAGTCGCCTCGCTTTGGATAAGTATCGCCCATGGCGCTTTCAAACAACCCTGAACTACCGGTTAGCACAACACCATTTATTTTGTCGGGATTGGCTAAAGCGTAAATCAATGCAATATGTCCGCCGAGTGAATTTCCCAACACTGTAACTTTATCATAACCTTTATATGCCACAAAGCGCTCCACATAGTCAACGTATCCGCCCACTGTGGTTTCTTCAATTGGCAAATCATAAAGAGGCAATATCGGAATTACTACCTTATGTGTCTGCTTAAAACTTTCAATTATGTCAAAAAAATTACTGAGGGCACCAAACAATCCGTGCAACAACATCAGCACATCGCCTTCGCCCTCTTCTACGTATTTAAATCCGTTTTCTTCAATTATCGTGTGACTCATACCTATCAGTGAATCACAAAAATATGAATTTTGACTTGTTATTCGAGATTTTATCTGCAATTCAACGGCTAAAAGTGTCTAACCAGTTGGCCAGTAGTTGTTTTCCGCAGGGTGTAAGAATAGATTCAGGGTGAAATTGCACTCCGGTTAAAGGCAGGCTAACATGCTGCAAAGCCATTGGTTCATGGGTGTTTTGGGTTGATGCGGTTATGTGGATTGCAGCGGGAATATCGGAAATATTGAGACTGTGGTAACGCATTACCTCAGTTGGTGAAGGGATGTTTGCAAATAAACCGACACCGTTGTGCTCAATAATAGAGGTTTTGCCATGAAATGGGATGGGTGAGCGCGCCACAGTAGCCCCGAAATAAGCCCCCAGTGCCTGGTAGCCGAGGCAAACGCCTAAAATTGGTAAAGTGGTATGATAATGATGAATGAGGTCCATAGTGATGCCTGCATCTTCAGGACGCTTGGGGCCGGGAGAGATTACAATACCTGAAATACCTAAATTGGCAGTTTCGGAAATTGTTATGGCATCATTTCGTTTCACTATAACAGTGGCGCCGCATTGCGATAAATAATCGTATAGATTGTAAGTAAAAGAATCGTAGTTATCGAGCAATAATATTTTCATTGTTCGTTGTCGGTCGTGTGATTCATTTTAAATTCATCGAACCAAATTTCCAGCGTATTGAAAACATTTTTCACCGGAGGAATAATATTGCCAATCAGCTCAATTGTTTTTGGTGCAAATGGTTCTACTTTTTCGAAAACGATGGAATCTTTTTTATTTTCCGGTTTAATTAATTCCATGTTGTTGAGATAAAATAAAATAGTGGAATATAACATCGTCCAAATAATTCCCCATACCAATGCACCGGCAAGTTGATTAATAAAATTTAATTTAATTAATTTGAAAAAACTTTCCAGTGCATGTTCCAATAATCGAAATAATAAATAAATACCTAAAAAAACAGCAATAAAAGAAATAAGTGGTAAATACCTGAATGATATGTCGAACCAGCGGTCCAAATACAACGAAGCAAGTTCGCTCAGCCTTACTGCTGCAATAATTCCAATAATTAAAGCTAATAGCGAAACTATTGAATGTATAATGCCTTTTCGATACCCGTGAATGAGCGCCAATATTAAAATAATGGCAAATATGATGTCGATTGTCATAATCGGGAAATTGTGTATTGAGCAATTAAAAAAATAAATAATCGACAAGCATTAGCTATCGAATAAATATATTATTATGCCGTTAATAATTCCTTTACTAAAGTAGAAATCATTTTACCATCGGCTTTGCCTGCAAGTTGTTTTGATGCAGCACCCATTACTTTACCCATGTCTTGCGGACCTGTTGCGCCAACGTTAGCGATAATGGATTGTAAAACAGCGCGCACTTCATTTTCATCCATTTGTTTTGGTAAAAACTTTTCAATAACCGCAATTTCTTCCGCTTCAACAATAGCTAATTCGGGGCGATTTTGAGCAGTATAAATTTCTAAACTTTCTTTGCGTTGCTTTGCTAATTTGGTGAGCACCTGAATTTCTTTTTCTTCCGATAATTCATCGGCTGCACCTTTTTCGGTTTTGGCTAATAGCAATGCCGATTTGATGCCGCGTAATCCGCGTAAAGTAGCTTCTTCTTTGTTTTTCATGGCAACTTTAATGCCTTCGTTAACCTGATCAAAAATGGACATAGTAATAATATTATAGGGCAAATTTCGCGATTTATTGTGAGTTATTGAAATGGATTTTGGGTCGATTTTCGGTTTTGGGTTAATGCAACTGCATTCAAATATTAAATATTTTCGTTTTACCGAACAAAAGTTTATTAATTTCTATTACATATGTCACTAACTTCACAGCATGAAAATTGGTATTGTTTGTTACCCAACTTACGGAGGCAGCGGCGTTGTTGCTACTGAATTAGGCAAGGCATTAGCTGACAAAGGGTATAAAGTTCATTTTATTACCTATAAGCAACCGTTTAGACTCGATTCGTTCCACGAGAATATTTTTTTTCATGAAGTAAATTTCAGCAATTACCCGTTATTTGAATATCCACCTTACGAAACGGCGCTTGCGAGTAAAATTGTAGATGTTGCCTTATTCGAAAAATTAGATTTATTGCATGTGCACTATGCCATTCCGCATGCCAGTGCTGCTTATATTGCAAAGCAAATACTCAAAGAGAAAAATTATCATCTCCCTTTTATAACAACCTTACACGGAACCGATATTACATTAGTAGGTAAGGATGAAACTTTTATTCCTGTTGTAACATTTTCAATAAATGAGAGTGACGGTATCACTTCTGTTTCGCAAAGTTTAAAAGATGAAACCTATCAAAATTTTGAGATTACAAAAGATATTAAGGTGATTCCAAATTTTATTGATTTCAGTCGATTCAAGAAATTGGATAAAGAACACTTTCGAAAAGTAATAGCCAAAAATGGCGAAAAAATAATTGTACACACATCTAATTTCCGCAAAGTAAAACGCGTGGAAGATGTGGTAAAAGTATTCTGTAAAATTAAGGAAGCCCTACCTGCAAAATTATTATTGGTGGGTGATGGTCCGGAGCGACAAAACGTTGAGAAATTAACTCGCCAAGTATGTATGGAAGACGACGTTTATTTTTTGGGCAAGCAAGAAGCAGTTGAAGAACTACTCGCTATTGCCGACCTATTTGTTTTGCCTTCCGAAACCGAAAGTTTTGGGTTGGCTGCACTTGAAGCTATGGCTTGCGAAGTTCCGGTAATATCGACCAACACCGGCGGTATTCCCGAAATAAATATCCAAGGCGTAACAGGTTATCTCAGCAACGTTGGCGACATCGACGATATGGCAAAGAACGCCATACATATTCTCAGCGACGAATCCACCCTAGCCGAATTCCGCAAAAATGCGATTAAACAAGCCAACCAGTTTTCGCTGGAAAATATTTTGCCGATGTATGAGGCGTATTATAAAGAGGTGATTGAGAAAGGGTGAGCGAGTTGCTCGCAACGGCATAAATGGGTTGTGAGGGTGTCTTATACAAATATTAATCGCGTATCTATCCGAATTAATTGCATTTCGCAAAACGCGAATTTTTTTCACAATTTAATAATTTTTTTCAAAAATTGCTCAGGCCAAACGGGTAACTGTAACATTTAACCTACCTCATTCGTCAAACCTATATGCATTCAACCCAAACACCTAAGTCCGTGCTGACCAATCCACCAATTAGCATCAAAATAAAGCTTTCGGCACTTTGGGCTTCAGTTACGTTGTGTTATTTGTATGGCGATTATTTTGAATTGTATGTGCCCGGAAAAGCAGAAGGGCTTGTAAACGGGGTGAATATGTTGGACACTCCACTCAATTTATTTATTGCTGCAGTTTTATTGGCAATTCCTGCGTTGATGGTTTTTTTATCAGTTTTGTTGAGGCCCAACATCAATAGAATATTAAATATTGTTTTTGCAGGATTTTTTACGGCGGTGATGTTATTAATCGCAATCAGTTCGCTGGAGCCGTGGCGCGCATTTTATGTGTTTTATGCAATAGTAGAATGCATTTTAACTACCATGATAATTATTTATGCATTGAAATGGCCAAGGGAGAATTAATATTAAAGTATGACAGATATTTCTTCAAATAAACGCACAGCAAGATTCGCCGGATTATTATACTTAGGTGTGGTAATTGCGGGAATTTTTAGTTTAATGTTTGTGCCATCACAACTAATTGATTGGGATAATGCAGCAACAACTTTTAATAATTTGGTAAATGGTGCAATGCTCTATAGAATGGGAATTGTAAGTGGTTTGGTTTGTTATGCTTTTTTCTTGTTTTTACCTATAGTATTATACAAATTATTAAAACCTATAAACGATTATTATGCTAAATTAATGGTGCTCTTAGCGGTAATTAGTGTGCCAATGTATTTTATTAATGTTCAACATCAATTTACAGTGCTTTCGTTGCTTGGCGATGCTAATTATCTACACTTATATTCTCAAGAACAATTACATGCCCTGGTTATGTTACATCTGGAGCAATATGAAAATGGTATGCGTGTAATTCATATTTTTTCGGGACTATGGTTGCTGCCATTTGGGTATTTGGTTTATAAATCGAGGTTTTTACCGAAATTTTTTGGGGTGTTATTAATGATAGGTTGCTTTGGATATTTGATAAATTTTTTGGGGAGTGCATTGATTGCAAACTATGCAGCAACCGGTATAGGGCGGTTCGTGAGTTTGCCTGCCAGTATTGGGGAGATTGGGATTTGTTTGTGGTTATTGGTTGCAGGGGTTAAGGGAAAAACAGATTGAAAAGGTTGAATGGATTTACACAGATTAATTTGTTTAAGGCGGTAGCATGTGTTCTTGGATAAAACAAATTTTAATATTATCTGTTAAGTTTTTACATGCAATCATTATATTTCTCTGATAACGATATCTTGCAAATGGAGACCCGAGCAAGGGCTGTCTTCGTTAATTGTTTAAGTGGCTTTAAAAGTGCTTCTATGATTGGCAGTATCGATAATAATGGTAATACCAATCTTGCAATTTTTAGTTCGGTGGTGCATATTGGTTCGAACCCGCCTTTGATTGGGTTTATTAATAGGCCGGATACAGTTGGCAGGCATACATTGGAAAATATTTTAGCTACCAATTGTTTTACCATTAATCATATTCATACCGGTATCTATAAGCAAGCACATCAAACTTCAGCACGATACGAAAAACATATTTCTGAATTTGATGCGGTGGGGTTAACACCTGAATTTACGGAGACAATTAAAGCTCCTTATGTTAAAGAAAGTATAATTAAATACGGATTAGCGTTTGCAGAAAAACATGAATTGAAAATAAACGGAACAATTTTAATTATTGGAAAAGTGGTGGAAGTAATTATTCCCGAAAATTGTTTGTTGTTGGATGGTGCAATTGATATTGAAATGGCAGAGACTGTTGCAATATCCGGGTTAGACAGCTATCATACTACATCAAAGTTAGCAAGATTATCTTATGCAAAACCGGGAAAATTGCCCGTAGAAATAATTTAGCAATATTATTTCAAACAAGATTATGTTTACGATTTGAAACAAAATTATTTATGGATGAACAGGAGTTAATTTGTGCTTACAGCGGACTGCCATCGTTGGCAAGTTACATGTTGGAACAAGATGCAGAAGCGTTAAACCAACGGCAACCCCAAAAGTTTGTATTTAGCGACATTGATAAAGATAGAATTATTCAAATGGCATGGGAAGATCGCACACCATTTGAAGCTATTGCTTTCCAGTTTGGATTAAAGGAAAAGGAAGTAATCGCATTCATGCGCAAAAACTCATTGCCTTCCAGTTTTCGCATGTGGCGCAAAAGAATGCAATCCCGCAAATCAAAACACAGCAATTTGCGCAACAACAATATCACACGATTTAAATGCTCCCGACAAAAAAGCACCGGCAATGCAATTTCGAAGCGCTAATAAACAAGAGCGAAATAATTTTAACAGCTATTGAACAAGATTGAGCAAACCCGTAATTATTTAAACAGCCATTGAACAAGATTGAGCAAAATTGAGCAAAATTTGAGATCTCAATATGATTGGCATTCGCAGTAAAATTAATTCACTAATTGATTCCAAGATTGACAATAGTAGCTTCGTAGTAATGTTCGGTGAGAAACACCAACCACGGCGTTGTGGTTTAATTGCATTAATACTTCGTAGTCGTGAATTATTAATTTTTCACTCAACACATTAAACTATTGCAACATATTTATAATTAGTGCAATAAATATGAATCCATAAGCGGATGCAATCCGCAAGTTTCCGCTTCCGAATCGAAGATTCGGCAGAGCACAGAATTTAATTATAACCTGGAAGTAATGTTAATGCATTGCAGCAATGTCAAACCTGGTCAACGGCCTCATTGCATTGCGCTAGTGCAGCTTACGACACTTAAGCTACGATAGCAAAACAGCAACGATGCTTCGACTCACCAAGCGGGCGCAGCGCTACCAATTAATATTCGCGATTAAATAAAACTTGCTTCGTTTTCAAAACACCACTATCACTAAAAACCCTGCTGGCGCCTCGTCCGCGCCCCGCGCGTGTCGTTAGCTGCACTTGCGCAAAGCAATGCAGCCTTGATTTTTTGGTTCTTTTGTATCAAGACAAAAGAACAGAAAAGCCGAATAATAGTACGAATTAATCCGAAGCTGCTCCGCCATGCACATCCGCAGCAAAAATACTCTCGTAAATAACATCCATAATTTTATTTCGGATGCCTTCGGTGCTTAAGCGATTGGGATCGGCTTTTGGTTGCACGCGATTGCTGAGGAAAATATAAACCAAATCGTATTTGGGATCCACCCAAACGCAAATACCGGTAAAACCTTGGTGACCAAATGTTTCGGGAGATGCATAACCACTGCATGGCGAAGTATTTACCATATCGGGTTTATCGAAGCCAATTCCGCGGCGCGAAATACTACTTTGTTTTTTGGTCCAGAGATTTACAGTTTCTTCTTTAAAATATTGTTGTCCTCCGTAAGAACCTCCATTTAAAAGCATCTGATATAACTTCACTAAATCTTCAGCATTTGAAAATAATCCGGCATGGCCTTCAACACCTCCCATCATGCCAGCGCCCATGTCGTGCACATAGCCTTGAACTGTTTGGTAGCGAAAATAGTTATCGTTTTCGGTTGGTACAATTCTGTTTTTTGGGAAATGATTTAATGGATTAAAACAAGTTGTTTCCATACCTAAGCTGTAATAAAAATTATTGTCGACATACGCATCTAATCGCGTTCCTGTTAGTTGCTCTGCAATGCGTCGAGAGATGTATAACCCTAAATCGCTGTAAACGTATTTATTTTTTTCTTTTAGGTTAATGTCTTTTATAATTTGCCAAACGGTATCTTTATAATCATCGCGCATCCAAACATTATCTGCAACTAATGTAGTGTAGCCTGCTATTTTTGTTTGACTGTAATAACCCGGGTCTAAAGTGCCATCTGCCTTTAATGTTTTTTTATAGAATGGAACCCAAGCAGGCAATCCTGATTGATGCGTTAAAATATCTTGCAATTTTAATCCCGCAATATTTGTTCCTTTTGTATCAGGTAAATAATCAGCAACAGTTTTTGTTAGATCTAAATAACCTTCTTCGTGTAATTTCATTAACATCATAGTTGTTGCAGATGTTTTTGTTACACTGGCGAGGTCATAAATACTGCTTGTTTCTACTTTTTCTTTTTTATCGTATTTGTAATATCCGTATGCCTTATCCCAAATAATTTTTCCGTCTTTAGCAACTAAGATTTGACAGCCGGGAGCTGCTTCTACTTGTATGCAAGCTTTAGCGAGACTATCAATTCTGCTCATCCTCAATGAATTAATACCAAGTTCTTCGGGAATTGTATATTTTAATCGGTTTAACGAACCGGTTTCTTCACCCGCATTTACTTTAAATGTGCCAATGCCAACCGGTAATTTTCCATCGAAAGGAATTGCACCGAATAGAGCCATTGCTGCTGCTTGTTGCGTATAACTGTCATCATCATAAGCAACAATGTGATATTGTGCCGATTCAAATTTTTCTAATGCATAAGGAATACCAAAAACTACTACTGCCGTTTGCGTTACTTGCGATAGTTTCCAAACTATATTTTCTGTGCCGGAAGTAATGCCATAATTACTTGAGCGTGCGCGTTTCATGTCGTGAATGCCAACTACAACTACTTCGTATTTTTTTAATTTTTCATAAATTTGAATATATGTTGCGGCATCTGCATCTTTATTAATTTGATAATTATCTATTTTACCATACTTGCCCAGATAATCTTGGAAATTAGTTCGCACGCCATTGCCAATTGAAAGTGATGCGATACTTAATGTATCTAATTTTTTAAATGGAATTAAACTATCGCCAATATTTGCTAGTGTAATACTATTTTCCGTTATTTTTCTTTTTACTAAAGTTGCTTCGGTAGTATTGATATCGAAAGTTACATTTTGAACATTAACAGGTTTGTAATTATTTAATCCTGCAAATGCTTTTGCTTTTAAAATGCGGCGTACGCTTTCGTCTAAACGTTGTTCAGAAATTTCGCCGGATGTTACGGCTTGTTTAACGGCTGCAAATGCAACGGGTACGTTTTCGCTGAATAATAAAAAGTCGTTACCGGCTAAAAATGCTTTTACTTCTAATTCGCCGGTTTTATAATAAGCACTAACACCTTTCATATTTAACGCATCGCTAAACACTAAACCTCTGTAACCAAGTGAGTCGCGCAACAAGGCTCTTCCTACTTTTGGCGAAAGCGAAGCAGCTGTGTTGTTTTCATTATCGAGCGAAGGAATAAATAAATGTGCTAACATGATAGAGCCGATGCCTTCGTTCATTAATATTTTAAACGGCACTAATTCTAAGGTATCTAAATGTTTGTAAGGATGATTAATTACAGGCATGGTAACATGACTATCTGCATCAACATCTCCATGTCCGGGAAAATGTTTGGCACATGCAATAATATTATTGTCTTGCAATGCATTCATGTACATCAACCCCTTTAAAGCAACATTGTATTTATCTTCACCAAAAGCACGGTCGCCAATTACAGGATTTTTCGGATTATTATTTACATCAACAACAGGTGCAAAATTTACGTGCACGCCTAATCGTTTTAATTGTTGTGCAATAATAGTTCCTACTTCGTAAACGGTAGAGTCGTTTGTCATGGCGCCCCAAGTGAGTTGTCGCTGAAACGAAATAACAGAATCTAATCGCATAGCAGGTCCCCATTCGGCATCCATTGCAATAAGCAACGGTGTTTTCGACATACTCTGATAATTATTCGTCAGTTTTACTTGTCGCGCGGGCCCTCCCTGCATGAAAATGAGCCCACCGATTTGATATTTTTTTATGAGTGTTTCAATTTCTTTAACATGTGTTGCATCTTTATTAGAATATGCGGCAACCATAAACAATTGCCCAATTTTTTCATCGACAGTCATCACTTGCATAAGTGAATCTACCCATGGATAATTTTGATCGTAGAATGCGATTTTTTTATTGGTATCGTTTTCGGGTGATTGCGGCTTGAAAGAAGCAGATGCAAATCCGAAACAAAGCAGTAGTATGAGGAGTGATTTTATATACATATTTTTCTATAAAATTTAAATTTTGACCATGTTTGGTACAAAAATAAGCTTATACCCAACTGATATAGCACAATTTACGCCAACTTTCAATGTTATAAGGATACAAATTAAGACAATTGACCAAGCGTAATATCCTTACCTTTGCATATAAACGTAAAACTCGTTTTTTTGATACAACTTTAGGCAAATTATTTTAGTCAACCGAAGGAGAGAGGAGAAATGGCAGATATCATTCATTTATTACCGGATTCAATAGCCAATCAGATTGCAGCGGGAGAGGTGGTTCAAAGGCCGGCTTCGGCAATAAAAGAGCTGATTGAAAACGCTGTAGATGCCGGAGCTACTGAGATTCGGGTTATTATTAAGGATGCCGGAAAAACGCTGATTCAGGTTATTGATAACGGTTGTGGCATGAGTCCAACTGATGCCAGAATGTGCTTTGAGCGACATGCAACGAGCAAAATTCGCACTGTTGACGACATTTTTACCATTCGCACCAAGGGATTTAGAGGGGAAGCCATGGCTAGTATAGCCGCTATTGCTCAGGTTGAGCTCAAAACGAGGCTGCATGATGAGGAATTAGGGACAAAAATTGTAATCGAGGGGTTTGAAATCAAGTTACAGGAGCAAGTGCAATGTTCGGCGGGCACGAACATCTCTGTAAAAAACCTATTTTACAATGTTCCTGCGCGACGTAACTTCTTGAAATCCAACACAGTAGAGTTAAAGCATATTATCGATGAGTTTGAACGCGTTGCTTTAGCGCATCCAAATGTATTTTTTGGCTTTCAGAATAATGGGATTGAAGTTTTTCATTTAAAAGCAGGCAACCATCGCCAACGCATTACCAATTTATTTGGCAATAATTACAATGAAAAGTTGGTTCCGGTGGAGGAAAATACTTCTGTAGCAAATATTCGCGGATTTATTGGCAAGCCCGATTCGGCGAAGAAAACAAAGGGAGAGCAATTCTTTTTTGTGAATAACCGTTTTATTAGGAGTCCATATTTGCACCATGCGGTGATGAGTGTTTATGATGATTTAATTCCGGAAAACAGCTATCCGCTTTATACAATATTTATTGACATTGACCCGTCACGTATAGATGTGAATGTACATCCAACCAAGCAAGAAATAAAGTTTGAGGATGAACGCATTATTTATACGTTTATTCAGGCCGGTGTGCGCCATGCATTGGCGCAGTATAGCGTAACGCCAACGTTGGATTTCGACCAGGATATTATGTTTGCCAACTTGCCGAGTTTTTACAAAAAGCCTGAGGATACTGTAGCCAAGCCGCTTTCGTTCAAAACGGTGGAGAGCAAAATGAATGATTTTCCGAGAACGGAAAAAAATGTGCAGCAAGATTTTAGGTTACATGCAAATCTTGAAAAAATTAAACCGCATTTGGGCAGCCATATCCAGCAATCTGATTTGGATGCGGCTCCTTATGATGGAATTACCGAAAGTTCACCATCGTTTCAAATTCACAATCAATATATAGTTGCGCAAATAAAATCGGGATTTATTGTAATTGACCAGCAAGCTGCGCATGAAAGAGTTTTATTTGAAAAATATTTGCAGCAGTTGCAAAACAAGAAACCTCATACGCAGCAGCAGCTTTTCCCGCAAACGTTAAACCTTTCGTCGTCGGATGCGGCTTTGTTAAGTGAACTTTTAAGCGATATAAACAATTTAGGTTTTGATATACAACCATTCGGTAAAGATGCGTTTGTAATTCATGGTGTTCCGGTAGAGTTTGAATCGGGCAATGAACAAAAAGTGGTGGAAGATTTGTTAGAACAGTTTAAAGAAGATAAATCGGCATTAAAATTAAATAAGCATAATGGTATTGCGCGTTCAATGGCAAGAACAAACAGCATTAAGCGGGGACAAAAATTGGATGAAAAAGGTATGCGCCATTTAACAGACCAATTATTTGCTTGCAGTACGCCTTATGTTTCGCCATTTGGCACATTAACATTTACAACATTTTCATTAGAAGAACTCGCAAAACAATTTCAGAAAAATAACTAAACAGGCAGATGACACAATTTCAACCGACTAGATTTAATTACTTACCACCTGTTATAAAGAATTTATTAATTATTAATGGATTGGTTTTTTTGGCAACGATCAGCTTCCCCGACTTGATTAATAAGTTTGCCTTGTATTTTCCTTCATCACCTGATTTCCAACCTTTTCAGATTGTAACGCATATGTTTACGCATTCTCGAACTGATTTTGGTCATATATTTTTTAACATGTTTACGTTATGGATGTTTGGAGCTATGCTTGAAAATGTTTGGGGGCCAAAACGGTTTTTAACTTTTTATTTGATTACAGGGCTGGGTGCAGCGTTTTTACACATGGGCTTTAATGCTTATCAGTTATATAATGCCGTTGGCACTTTATCACCCGAGGTAACACTAAATGGAGTTTTTATTTCAGGAAATTATTCAGAAGCACAATTATCTAAAATAGCATCTTGCTGGGAGCCAGTGGTTGGGGCATCAGGTGCCATATATGGTATATTAATTGCATTCGGAATGTTATTTCCCAATACTTTAATTTATTTATATTTCTTAATTCCGATAAAGGCTAAATATTTAGTTATTATTTTAATTGCCATTGAAGTGTATATGGGATTTGTAAACAGTCCTGATGATAATATTGCACACTTTGCACATCTCGGCGGCGCATTATTCGGATTTTTATTGATAAAATTTTGGGGCCGCAACAAAAGCCGTTTCTATTAATTCATGAATTTTTCCAACGATATTAAATATCAGTTACAACACGGTAACACACTCATGAAGTTGTTACTGGTGAATGTATTACTTTTTTTAGTGCAGTCACTCGTATTGTTAATTGCTTTTTTCGGTGGATTTAAATCTGAATATATATCATTCCTGGCTAATTGGTTGTGGGCAAGTTCTGACATTAACACATTAGTTACCAGGCCGTGGACTATAGTAACTTACATGTTTTTGCATAGTCCTGAAAGCATTTTTCACATTCTTTCGAATATGCTTTACCTGTATTTTTTCGGTCGCATTTTTGTTGATTTTTTTAATCACAAGAAAGCATATCCATTATATTTAACAGGAGGACTGGTTGGATTTTTAGCATCGTTATTAGCGTATAATTTAATTCCATCGTTAAACAATGAAATTGGTGTTACACTGGTTGGTGCCTCGGCAGCGGTGATGGCCATAGTGTTGGCTACAGCTACGTTAGCGCCTGATTTTACCGTTTATTTGCTCATTGTTGGCCCCGTTAAATTGAAGTATATTGCTTTGTTCGTGGTAATTATTGATTTAATCAGTATTCCATCAACCCAAAATTTGGGCGGACATATTGCGCATCTTGGTGGTGCTTTAATAGGATATTTATATATTCGCAGTTATAAAAACGGTAAAGATTGGTTTTATTGGTGGCCGCGTTTTGAGGAAAAGGTGTACGGGTTATTTGAAAAAAGGAAGCCGAAAGTGGTTTACAGAAATCAGCATAATCCGGAACCGGCGAGTAAACGTGAAAACGACATCAATAAGCAACAAAAGTTAGATGCCATTTTAGATAAAATAAAAATTGGCGGATACGAAAGTTTAAGTAAAGGAGAAAAAGAATTTTTATTTAAGATAAGCAATGAGAAATAAATGAAGTGGTGGCATAAAATTATATTGTTTTTTACAATACTCACGTCTATCTTTTTGGCAGGTGCATATTTAGCTATGTATATTAGTCCGGAAAGTTTTTGGCCGGTTGCGTTTATTGGATTAGGTTATTTCCCTATTCTTGTTGTTTATTTATGTTTCATGTTACTTTGGTTTTTCATGAGACGTAAAGTATTTTATTTCCTGCTTGTTTTTTTAATGATCGGATTCAAAGCGCATTTCAGTTATTTCTCATTCGGCACATTTGGAAAAGCGGATGTTGAGGGCAAAGAGGTTTATACCATAATGCAATACAACGTGCAAGGTTTTGATGCTTACAACAAAGAAGGAAAGTATAAAAATAGAGATGAAATAATTGCAAATATTGCAAAGGCAGAACCGGATATACTCTGCCTCGAAGAGTTTAACACCTATCATAATCATCCAAAAGAAAAAAGCAATTTGGAGATGGTATTAAATGCCACGGGATTAAAGAATTACTACTATTTTAAAGCATACGAAAATACGCGCAGCACCAGAAGTTTTGGATTGGTTATTTTTTCGCGTTTTCCAATTATTGACACCGGAAGGTTAGATTATTTATCGCTGAGTAAATTGAATTCTACCATTTATGCTGATATTTTAATTAATAATGATACGGTAAGAGTTTATTGTTCACATTTGCAAAGCACACAGCTGAGTCATTATGACCTCGAATTTATTGAAGCCAGCAATGAAGCGGAAACTGATTTTGATGCCGATAGAGTTACCAATAAATTAAAAGGCAGTTATGCATTGCGCGCGCAAGAAGCCGATACCGTAGCTTTCCATTTAAGTGAGGCTCCACATCCTGTAATTTCTTGCGGCGATTTTAATGATACACCTGTTTCTTATACCTACCGAAAAATGAGCGGCAATTTACAAGATGCATTTCTTGAGCGCGGATTTGGCATCGGTGCTACCTACGCGCCGTTTCCGTTTATAAGAATTGACTACCAATTATTTGATGAGGACAAATTTACCATTGTTGATTTTGATAGAATTAAGGAAGGCTCCAGCGATCACTATGGTTGCGTAACCGATTTTGTGGTTAATTAGTAAACTTCCGTGCTCGATTTGCAAAAAATGCCAATCTGCTATATCATTTTCCTTTTACCTGCTAACTTTACACCATGGAACAGGAGTTATTTCATCAGAATACATTACAAGTTTACAACACCTTAAGTCGCCAAAAGGAAAAATTTGAACCTTTACATGCCCCTTTTGTGGGGATGTACGCTTGCGGCCCAACTGTTTATAATGAACCACACCTTGGTAATTGCCGCAGTTTTGTAATGTACGATCTTATGTTCCGATACATGTTGCATTTGGGATATAAAGTGCGCTATGTGCGCAATATTACTGATGCCGGTCACGTAGAAAGCACCAGTGGCGAAACAGGCGACAGAATTAGCAAGCAAGCTAAAATTGAAATGGTAGAACCGATGGAGATTGTGCAGAAATATTCTGTGAAATTTCATCGGATTATGGAAACATTAAATTGCTTGCCACCAAGTATAGAACCTACTGCAACGGGACATATTATTGAACAAATTGAAATGACCAAAAAAATAATGGCAAACGGTTTCGCTTATGAAGCTGATGAAGCCATTTATTTTGATGTAGATAAATTTGCTCAAACGTATCCTTATACAAAATTGAGCGGTAGAAATTTAGACGATCAATTAAATAATACTCGCGATTTAGGCGGACAAGAAAGTAAACGAGGCAGATTGGATTTTGCATTAATGATTAAAGCAAAGCCTGATCATATTATGCGTTGGCCTTCTCCGTGGGGAGATGTTTACCCGGGTTGGCATATTGAATGTTCTGCAATGAGTGAAAAATATCTTGGAAAAACATTTGATATACATTGCGGTGGAATGGATTTAATTCCGACACATCACACCAATGAAATTGCTCAATGTGTAGCATGTAATCATGTTGACCCTGTTAAATATTGGTTACATCCGAATATGCTTACAGTCAACGGACAAAAAATGAGTAAAAGTCTTGGCAATTCGTTTTTACCCGCCGAATTATTTGATGGCTCACACCCATTATTAGACCAGGGCTATTCGCCTATGACGGTGCGCTTTTCGATGTTGCAAGCGCATTACCGCAGTACACTCGATTTTAGCAATGATGCACTTAAAGCTGCCGAAAAAGGATATAGGCGTTTGATGAATGCAAAAGCATTGTTAAATACAATTACAGTTTCCGGAACAATTAATCATGATGATGAAGCTGCAGTAAATAAAGTATTGCTTGCCACTTATGAAGCAATGAATAACGATTTTAATTCTGCCCAAGCAATTGCTGAATTAAATGAAGCGGCAACAATAATTAATACTTGGAACAGTCTGCAAAATAAACAAGCTAATATCCAACAACATACATTCGACCGCTTAAAAAATTTATTACAACATTTCTTAATTGATATTTTCGGATTAATGGAAGAATCTGAAAACAACAATGAGAAATTAAATGGTGTTATGGATTTGGTAATCGACATTAGAAAAGATGCGCGCACTAAAAAAGATTTCGCTATTAGCGATAAAATTCGCGATGCACTTCAAGGTGTCGGCATACAATTAAAAGACAGTAAAGACGGCACAACCTGGCAATCTGAATAAATACATTTATTCGCTGCCGAATCTTCAGATTCGGCAGCGTTATTTTATCTAATTAATGTTACGTTTCCTTTAAGCTGAACAATTCTGCCGGTAATTAATTGCACTTGTGCTGTGTAGGCATATACACCTTGGTTTACAGGTTCGTTTTTATAAGTTCCATTCCATGTTGAATTAATGTCGGTAGGTGCTGTGTCATTTACAATAAAAATGCGTTCACCCCATCTGTCAAAAATCATTAATGATTTAATTAATGCTATTCCCGGACCTAATATTGTAAAGCCATCATTTATGCCATCGCCATTTGGCGTAAAAGTATTTGGAACAAAAATATTTTCATTAGAAATCATTACTGTTAAAGTAACGCTATCCGCAGCAAAACCATTAGCATCTATTGAAAATAATGTATAGGTTATAGTTGTATCAGTATCTGAAAATGTTGTAGAGCAATCAATACAAGTTAATCCGAATGGCGGCGACCATGTATAACTGCCACCAGTGCTGCCATTAAGCTCAGCAACGCCGGAATCGAAAATTGTTGTATCGCTGCCTGCGTTTGCAAAGTTTTGTGAAACGGTTATTGAAGAGGACTCCGTTATAACACAACCATTTACATCAATTATGCTATAATTAATAATATACGGTCCACCAACTCCAACAGCTATAGGATCGAATGTTGTTCCGGTTACACCACTTCCTGAAAACACACCTCCTATAGGCGACGCAGATAATACTATTGGCGCAGATTCAAAGCAAATATTTGTTGGTATATCAAATGTAATATCCGTTATAGGGAAATTATTTAGTATGAAACTAATTACACTATCACAACCTGCAATTGTTGTTAAATTGTAATTATAAATGCCGGGTGTCGATGATGTACTTCCATCGGGTAACAAAACAATTTCGTTTGTGCAAACGGTAGTATCAATTATGGTTAAATAGGTTGGATTCAATAATAAATTAGTGGTTATAATACTATCGCAACCTGCAACTGTAGTGAACGTAGATATGTATACGCCTGCAGTTGTTACAATACTGCCATCCGGTAAAGTGTAATTATCGCCATCGCAAATTGCAGCATTTATTGTTGTTGAATAAGTGGTTGCAATACCAAGGTTCACAGTAATAATGCTATCGCATCCTGCTATTGTAATTAAATTAAAAACATAAGTACCTGCAATTGTTGTTGAACTGCCATCCGGTAAAATATATGTTAACCCATCGCAAATAGCATCATTAATTATTATATTGTAAATGGGTAACAAGGTTAAATTGGTAATTACAACACTATCATCTCCGCCAACCCCAATTAAGGTTACTTCATATTCTCCCGCAGCGGTTACAATTGTTCCATCGGGCAGTGTGTAGGAGTCGCCGGTGCAAATAGCAGTGTCTATTGTTGCAGCGCATGGTTCAATAACAATTGTGTCGGTTAATAAATAGGAGCCCGGGTCGTAATGACAATAATCGGCAACCGTAAATGAATAAATTCCCGGTGCATCAATTGTAACAGTATATCCAACATCGCCGGTACTCCATTCAGGATCGCCCCAAACTACTCCATAAAAGGAAATATCTAAGATTATTTCAGCATCACATAATAATGTTGTGTCCGGTAAAAAATTGTATTCAGCACCGCCAACATAAATCGGATTTGGGTCAGTAACAGGGTCTTCAAAGCAGCAGTTCCCTCCATCACTAACCTGAAAAGTGCCACCGGGGAAACCACTATAATCTGTCCAATGCGCATAAAAATTTGAACCGGGGCCAAACTCAGCAATAAAAAATTGAACAATTTGAGGCGATGAATTGCCGCCTCCCAATGCTGTTTCGCCGCAACCCTCGGCTCCTGCCATGCAATTTACAATTGGAGGTAAACCCGGAAAAAGTTCATCGCCTAAGTAATTAGTTATGGCAATATTATCGGTAGTAGTTGAGTAAACCGTAACTATGGCAGGGTCCACGCCACTGATGTCTGACGGGGCTTCAAAGCCTGCAAATATCACTTCAGTAATGTTTCCCGCGAAAATACCCGTAATATTTACATCTACAATTTCGTAAGTGCAAATGCCAATTTTAAGGTTCGGAATATCAACATCTACATCAATATTTAAAGTGCCACCTTCATAATTGGAGTAAATCATCACATTGCCTGTCGCATCGCAAATGGTTTGTGTTCGCACCTGTAAGGGGTTCATTATTAAAAGCGTCAGAATTGCGACTGTTAAAGCTCTCATTTTAACTAAACCATAAAAATAGTGTGATTGTTTTAAACTAACGTTAATAAATTAAAAATATACCTTATTCCAACTATCAACTCTTCCGCATCGGGAAAGCCGTGTAGGTGAGACAAAAAATAGTATGTTTGTTGTAAATTATGGTAATAACGTTATGGTGAACCGCTTTGGTGATATTGCAAATACGTATGATTTGGAATTTACCGAATCGCCAATTGGTAAGGCGCAACGCGATGTTGTGTGGCGAACGTTGCATAAGCAGTTGGGGGAAAAATCACTCAATATTCTGGAAACAAATTGCGGAACAGGCGAAGATGCTTTGTTTTTATTGCAAAGAGGTCATCATGTTACGCTAAGCGATAGTGCAAAGCCAATGTTGCAAATTGCCGAGCAAAAATTAAATGCAACTGAGCAAAAACAATTTTCGGTGCTGCAATGGGATTTACGTGAAACATTTCCGATTACCGGAAAATCATACGACTTAATTTTTTCAAATTTTGGTGGATGGAATTGTTTAGATGCATTGGAAATACTTAAACTTTCTGTAAAATGTAATGCTATTTTAAATCCGGGAGGTCGCGTTATTGCTGTTATTATGGGTCGCAAGTGTATTTGGGAGAGATGGTATTTTAAGCGAAAGGGCAATATTGAGGCAAGCAAACGCAGGCAATCGGAAGGCCCTGTAATTGCTGCACTTGGTAATAATTCGTTTGTGGAAACTTGGTATTATAGTCCGAGTGAAATTGAAGCATTATTTCCCGATTTTAAGGTTACTATGAAAAAGCCGGTTGGTTTATTTATTCCGCCATCTTACCTCAACCCATTTTTTAGGAATAAAAAATGGTTGCTGACCACTTTAGTTATTTTAGAAATAATTTTTGGCCTCGCAAATTTTAGCAACTATGCCGATCATTACATGATTGCATTGGAGAAGCGGTAATTGAATGGTATTTTTGTAATCAATCAGGCATATTGAAGGTATTACTTACACACGGTTATTTTATTGCTGATGATCCAAAGGAGCAGCTCATCATGAAGCCGTATGTGCCATTGGGTATTTTGTATATATCAACTTTTCTGGAGCAAAATGATGTAATACACGAAGTTTTCGATAGCACATTTAGTAATAAACAGGCTCAAATTAATTTTATTGAAAAATATCAACCTGATTATATTGGGATATATGTCAACTTAATGACTAAGGTTAATGTGTTGCAAATTATTACAGCAATAAAATTAAATCATCATCTTAAGCATATTCCAATAATTTTGGGCGGACCTGAAGTGCGGAATCACGTTGAAAATTTATTGCAACATGGTGCTGATTACATTGTTTTGGGTGAAGGAGAAATTAGCTTTTATGAAGTAGTTAATGCATTGCATTACCATGCTGATATGTTTATGGTAAAAGGAATTTGCTATAAGAATGAGCACGGTGAAATTATTCAAACAGGCGAGCGAGAAAAAATAAAAGATTTAGATACACTCGGATTTCCAAATAGAAAGAAAGTTAATTTACAATTATATTTGGATGCATGGAAAAAGCATCATGGAAAAAATGCGATTTCCATTTCAACTATGCGCGGATGCCCTTACACTTGCAAATGGTGCAGTCGCGCTGTGTATGGCCTAAGCTACCGGCGAAGAAGTCCGGAAAAAGTGTTGGAAGAAATGATACATATTAAACAAACCGATAATCCTGATACACTTTGGTTTGTAGATGATGTTTTTACAGTGAGTCATAAGTGGATGGAAACATTTGCGGAATTAGTGCAAGCCAGTGGTTTAATTATGCCATTTGAATGTATTACGAGAGCCGATAGATTAAATGAAGAGGTTTTAGGGTTTCTCCAAAAAAGCGGATGCTTCAGGGTTTGGATTGGCGCAGAAAGCGGTTCCCAAAAAATAATTGATGCAATGGATCGTCGCGTTGATGTGGAACAAGTGAGAAGCATGATTCAATTAGCAAAACAATTTAACATCGAAACAGGCACATTTATTATGCTCGGTTATCCCGGTGAAGATGAAAGTGATATTGAAGAAACTATACATCATTTAAAAACATCTAACCCCGATTATTTTACAATTACAGTGGCATATCCGATAAAAGGTACGGCATTGTATGAAGAAGTTGAGTCAAATTTTACTACTCATTTAAATTGGTCTGATAGCAGCGACAGAGAAATTAAGTTTAAGCGCACATACCCTGAAAGGTATTACCGTTTTGCCGTCAGCAGAGTAGTGAATGAAGTTAATTATTACAAGCATGCACAAATAAAATACAAAGTAAAGTCACTACTTGCTAAATCTGCAATGTGGGTAAGCCGAACATTATTATCATGACAAATAAGGTATTGATATTAACACCCGGGTTTCCTGAAAATGAACAGGACACAGCTTGTGTGCCTTATTTGCAAGATTATGTTTTTGCATTGGCTGATGAAATCGGCAAAGAAAATATTAAAATAATTGCAATACAATATCCATTTACACGAAAAGCATATACGTGGAATGGCATTTCCGTTTTTCCTAGTGGCGGAAATAATAAAAAATCATTTGCTTACTATTTCACATTAAGAAGAACAAATAAAAAAATAGCACAATTATTTAAGCAAGATAAATTTGTGATACATGCCTTTTGGATGGGTGAAGCTGCATTTATTGGTCGCTATGCAGCCAAAAAACATGCAACTCGTTTTATCGTTACTTTTATGGGGCAAGATGTAAAGCTCGGCAATCGCGCAATGCGTTATGTTGATCACAGTGCTACCCATTTTGTGGTATTAAGTAAATATCAGGATACAATACTACAATCTAACTATGGATTTAATGCAGATGCCATTATTCCATTTCCCATTCCGGAAATTTATGTTGAGTCTGATTTATTCAGAGATATTGATTTGTTGTTTGTAGGCTCGCTAATTAAAGTAAAACAACCTGAACAATTTGTAGATATTGTAGCTGCTATTGCTAAAATATATCCAAACATTAAAGCTGTAATTGCAGGTGATGGTGTAGATAGACCAAAGGTGTTGAAACACATTGAGGACCTTAATTTAACATCAAATATTAAATTTGTGGGTCAAAAATCGCGTCTTGAAATATTTGATTTAATGGCACATTCAAAAATTTTGGTGCACACATCAGCTTTTGAAGGTCAGTGCCTGGTTTACGCCGAAGCGTTAGCAAATGGCATGCACGTAGTAAGTTATGAAGTTGGACGCATAGAAAATACGGAGCGTCACCAAGTTGGAATTAATGAGGTGCAATTAACACAACATGTAATAAATTTGCTGCAAACAAATTTAAGTTTTACTAAATTTCAATCTATTTCAACTAGTGAAATTGTTGAAGCATATCAAAAAATATATAACGGCGAATGAGTAATGGTGTAATAATATTTAACCCAAGGGCTGCGAATTATAAGCCAAGAATTCCGAATTCAATTTTGTCGGTAGCGGCTTCAATTGATGGGTTATATGCTTATTCATTTGTTGATGGTAATTTGGAATCAGATCCAACGATGCAAATTTGTTCGCTGCTAGACTCGGGTAATTATAAATATTTTGCACTTTCGGTAATGCCCGGACCGCAATTAAAGCAGGCAATTCCGATTTCTAAATTGATTAAATCGCGTTATCCTGATGTAATTATTATTTGGGGAGGGTATTTTGCGAGTAACCAGAGTGGTGTAGTAATGGATTCCGGATATGTAGATTATATAGTTTATGGACCGGGCGACAAAGCGTTTCCCGGTTTGTTAAATATGCTGGAACAGCAAGGTCCTTTGCACATGGTTCCTAATTTAATTTGGAAGGAGAATGGTAAAGTAATTAAAAATCATAAAGATGAATTATACGAACAAGACACATTGCCCGATTTGCCCTATACTGAATTAAACAGGCAATACCCTATAAATAAATACTTGGGGAAAACATATCTCGGCACAAAAACAATCGCTTACCATAGTAGTATCGGTTGTCCGTTTACTTGCGCATTTTGCGGAATAGTACCTATTTATAATGCACGATGGAAAGGTAAATCGGCTGAATTAATTTATAAAGATATTCGCCATTTAAAAGATACCTACGGCGGAAATGCCATTGAATTTCATGATAACAATTTCTTTGTTTCTGAAAAAAGAACTGTAGCTTTTGCGAATTTAATTATGAACGACAACATGAGTTGGTGGGGCGAGGGTAGGATTGATACGCTTGATAAATATAGCGATGAAAGTTTGCAATTGATACATAAAGCAGGTTGTAAAATGATATTTTTTGGTGCCGAAACGGGTAATGATAAAATCCTAAAAATGATGGATAAGGGTGGCACCCAAACCGGCGAACAAATAAAAAAATTTGCTGCCAGGATGCATCGCATTGGCATTGTGCCTGAATATTCGTTTGTACTAGGCACACCGGGTTCAGGCGAAGAGGAAACCAATAGACAAATTGATGAGGATATCAATTTTATTCGCGAAATAAAGACTATTAATCCCGAAACCGAGATTATTATTTATGTATATTCTCCGGTTCCCACTGAAGGAAGTGAATTGTTTAATGCAGTTAAAAATTCGGGATTCCATTTTCCGGAAAAATTAGAAGATTGGATTTCACCACAATGGGAATATTTTGATTTGAGGAAAAATCCATTAACACCTTGGCTTAAACCATATATGATTGATAAAATTAAAAACTTTGAAACAGTATTAAACGGATATTACCCAACAGTGAGCGATATAAAACTAACTCCTTCCCGCAAAAAAATAATTTCCGGAATAGCAGCGTTGCGTTATCATACCAAAGTTTATAGCTTCCCTTATGAAATAAAAGCGCTACAAAAGTATTGGCTCCATTATCGTCAACCTGAAATTGAAGGCTTTTAATTATGCAAATTGTAAAGCAATTAGCCCAATGGTTTATTCAACCTTTAATTAATAAGCGAATTCATCGCTCAGATGTTTATGAATATAATGGTGTTAGCTTGCACATACCATCAGGTGTTTTTCATCCAAAATATTTTTTTAGTACTAAGTATCTGCTTCAAACAATTTTGTCATTGCCAATACAAAACAAGCGTTTACTTGAGCTAGGTGCCGGTAGTGGTTTAATTAGTTTAAGTGCAGCAAAAGCTGGTGCTATGGTTACAGCATCTGATATCAGTGCGACTGCAATTGCGGCGTTACATATTAATGCAGTTGCTAACGGTGTATCTATTGAAATAATTAAAAGCGATTTATTTGAAGCTATTCCTTTACACAATTTTGATTTTATTGTAATTAATCCGCCTTATTACCCCAAAAATCCCCGAAATGAGTTTGAGCTAGCCTGGTATTGTGGAGAAGGATTTGAATATTATCATCGATTGTTTCCACAGTTAAAAATTAGAAATTCTGTAAATTCGCTTGTATTAATGATTTTGGCTGATGGCTGTGATATTGAAATGATAAAATCTATTGGAAAGCAAAATGGAATGTTAATGGAGTTGTATGCGCAAAAGAAAGTTTGGTGGGAACAACAATATATTTTTAGCATTATTAAAACGTAATTTTAACACTTAATTATTTGCATAAAGTTTAAATGTTTATCTTCGTTAGAATTATCTATGGAAGTTTCGCATCGCAAATATAATGTCTATGCATCAATTAGTCCTGCTGCTTCTGCAGTTGTAAAGGCATTGGTGTATTTTGATATCTTTAAATATCCGCTCACGCTTCCTGAAATTCAAAAATATGCTGCCTTTACTTTCCATCACTTAAGTGAGCTTGAGGAAGCCCTCCGAGAATTGCAAGAGCGATTAGTTGTTTACCGTTTTGCTGAATTTTATTCCTTGCAAAATGATTATAGTTTAATAACACGGCGACAAGCAGGCAATATGCAAGCTTTGCAAGTAATGGAGATTGCGTTTAATAAATCAAAGTTTATTCATAAATTTCCATTTGTAAGAAGTGTAAATATTTCAGGTTCATTATCGAAGAATTATTTTGATGCTTCAACCGACATTGATTTTTTTATTATAGCCAAGGCCGGCAGAATTTGGTTATGCAGATTGTTGCTAACCATTTATAAGAAAGTATTTTTATTGAATTCGCGCAAATATTTCTGCATTAATTATTATGTTGATGTAAATAATATGGAAATACCCGACAAAAATTTATTTTCCGCTACTGAAATTGTAACGTTAAATAATCAAACCGGTGCTTTTTATTACGAGCAATTTATTGCAGATAACAGCTGGGTGCAAACCTATTTTCCAAATTTCAGACCGACAAATTCCAATTCCAATAGTGAAACAGTGGCAGGTAAAAAGCAGTTATTGGAAAAGATTTTATCGGGAAAACCGGGTGATTGGCTTGAGTCTTTGGCTTTCAGGCTTACCCGTTATTTTATTGCGCGCAAGTACAAACAAATTGAAAAAGATAAGTTTGAAGTAAACCTGCGAACCAATAGAACAGCATCGAAACATCATCCCCAGGGGTTTCAATTTAAAGTTTTGAATGCTTTTGATAACACCTGTGCTGAAATTGAAAGCAAACATAATATAACTTTGCAGTAATGTCTGAAGTGCTCATCTGTAATACTTATTTTCTTGCTTTTGATCCCAAGCAGGAGGCGTTAATGCAGCCATATCCACCGCTGGCTACATTGTATGCAGCGGCAGTATTAGAACGAGCACAATATAAAATTTCTTTTTTTGATACTGTTTTTGCAAGTGGTTGCGAATTAATTTTTCCGCTTATAGACCAACATGCGGGAAAAATATTTGTTATTTATGACGACGGATTTAACTATTTAACTAAAATGTGTTTGGTGAATATGCGGAATGCATGTTTTGAGATGGTTAAGTATGCTAAATCGAAAAATTGCACTGTTATTGTTTCCAGCAGTGATGCAACTGATCATAAAGAAGATTATTTAAATGTTGGTGCCGATTACATTTTAATTGGTGAGGCAGAAAATACGTTATGCGAGGTTGTTGATGCAGTAACGCAGCATAAACTTGATTTAATTCCTTCTATAAAAGGAATTGCTTTTAAGGCAGACGGCGCAATTTCTAAAACCTTGCCGCGTGAAGTAATGCATGATTTGGACAGCTTACCGTTTCCCGCTTGGCAGCACATAAATATTGAAGATTATAAAAAACGTTGGATTGCAAGAAACGGATATTTTTCGTTGAACATGACAACTACCAGAGGTTGCCCGTTTAAATGTAATTGGTGCGCTAAGCCAATTTATGGCAATCGATATAATTCACGTTCACCGGAAAATGTGATTGAAGAAATACGCATGTTAACGCAGACTTTCGGCGTGCAGCATTTTTGGTTTTGTGACGATATTTTTGGATTAAAGCCGGGATGGATAAAACAGTTCAGTGAATTAGTACAACAAGCACAATTGCAATTCAAATTTAAAATTCAATGTCGTGCCGATTTAGTACTTGATGCTAATAATATTGACTACCTGGCTAAAGCAGGTTGCGACGAAATATGGATTGGTGCAGAGAGTGGTTCACAAAAAGTACTTGATGCAATGGACAAAGGAACTAGCATTGAGCAAATATATCAATCAACAAAACTCATGAAACAGTATGGTATTAAACCATGCTTTTTTCTCCAATTCGGTTATTTAGGTGAAACAAAATCAGATATTGACCTCACTATAAAAATGCTGTTAGATTTAATGCCATTTGATATTGGAATTTCTGTTTCTTATCCATTGCCGGGAACAAAATTTTATGAAATGGTAAAAAATGATTTACACGAAAAGCAAAATTGGAACGATAGTGATGAATTATTAATGATGTATAAAAGCACTTTCTCTGCAGCGTATTACAAACAATTACACCGCTATGTACATCGCAAATATAGATTAGCACAAGGCAAACAGAATTTGAAAAAAATTGTAAACGGAAATTTGCATCTCTCCAAAAAAGAAATAAGACGCATTATAACAATGCCCTATTTTACCTTAAGCGGCTGGTGGAGTAAAAAACAGTTAGCGAAATTACAATGAGTGGTAACTTAACGTAATTAGCGAATTAATGTTACGTTACCTGATTTAGACATTTTTTGTCCTGTATCATACTGCACTTCAATCATGTATGCATAAACACCATTGTTTGCTTTTTCGCCATTCACTGTGCCATCCCAACCTTTACTTAAATCGGTAGGGTCAACATTTTCTGCGATATAGAGGAGTTCACCCCAACGATCGTAAACGCGCATTGAAACAATATTGGATATGTTCCAACCGAATGCATAAAATATATCATTAATATTATCTCCGTTAGGTGTAAATGTATTTGGAATAAATACATCGTTTGGCGGATCAGGCAATACAGTTACTAAAACGTTATCGGATGCTACACAACCATTTATATCGACAGAAGTCATGATATAATCAATAGTATAAGGTGGAATTACATTTGTTTCAGGACAAGTAATACATTCAATTCCATCTTCAGGACTCCAGGTGTAATCGCCACCGGCATCACTGAATATTAATGCATCCTCACCATAATAAACACTTGTATCGCCCCATGCGGTTGCATAATTATCATCGACAGATGTAACAACACTTATTGTATTAAAGCAACCGTAAATATCGGTATAATCATAAGTAAGTGTGTAAGGTCCGCCAACACCGGCAGTAGTTGTAACAAAGTCATCACCAAAAATTCCGGTGCCGCTATAAGTTCCTCCCGGAGGTGTTGCTTCCATTGTAACAGCTCCTTGTTCCATGCAGAAAATATCATCAATTACCCAATCTAAAACAGGCAATGGATGCACAGTTAAATTCACTGTAATATTTGAATCACAACCTAAACCTGTTGTATAAAAATAGTTGTTTGTTCCACTAACTGTAGTTAAAGCACCATCGGGCAATGTATAAGATTCACCAATACAAATTTCAGGATTATATATAAAATTGTAAGTAGGATTAACTACTAAATTAGTGGTGATAATTGAATCGCAACCCTTAGATGTTACAAAGTTATTTACATAAACGCCGGGTGTATTTGTAACAGTACCATCAGGTAAAGTGTAAGTTGCATCATCACAAATAATTGGATTAAACACAATATCATAAACAGGATGGAAAAACAACGTTGAATTAATTGTTGAGTCACAACCTGCTGCTGTTACTAAAGTAACAGGATAAAAACCGGTAATTGTTACTACGGCACCATCGGGAAGTGTATATGATTCGCCATCGCATAAATGTTCTGTAATGTTTAAAGTAATTACGGGATTAACTGTCAAGTTAACAGTATAATTTGAATCACATCCTGCTGCTGTGGTGAAATTATTTATATAAGTGCCTGTTGCAGTTACGCCTGTTCCATCAGGCAAAATATAAGTAGCGCCTAAGCAAATACTTGGATTAAGTGTATAATTATAAACCGGATTTACTACTAGGTTAGTAGTAATTATCGAATCGCATCCGGCATCTGTTAATAAATTAGAAACATAAGTGCCGGCAGTAAATACGTTACTCCCGTCGGGCAATACATACGTGTCGCCTAAGCAAATTGCAGCATTAACGGTAGGCGCATAGGTTGGATAAATTGTAATTGATGCAGAACTGGAAGCGCCGGGACAAACTAATCCTGCCGCAACTGTATTTGTAACTGAGTATGTTCCGGGAGTAGATGCACTTAAGTCAACAACACCGGTTACGGGGTCAATAACTAATCCCGCAGGGGTTGAACTAAATGCTCCAAATGTTGCACCTAAAGTTGGAATAGGAGTTGGGTCTGCATCGTTTGCGCAATATGGTGAACCCGGATAAATGAAACTTGCAACACCCGGATCTTCAATAATTACGGTCATTGTGTAAATGAAAGTATCTAAATCGCAAAACCCTGTAATTAAAGTATTTGTTAGCAGATAAGTTCCGGCATCGCAATTACTCAAGTCTAATTCACCGGTTCCCGGATCTAAATCAAGGCCGGTGGGTGTTGCTGTAAAAGTTCCGGCATCGGCACCTGTCGCTAAAATCGGATCAGGGTCAGGTTCTGAAGAACAAAAAACAGCATCGTCGCCAAATGCAAAACCCGGATAAGTAAAATCGGCAAGATAAGTTGTTACCAAGCTTTTTGCTTTTAGGAAAACGCCTGAGTCAAAAACAAAATCAGATTCATCGCCGATGGCTAATTTTAAATGGTACCAAGTGCAAGGTGAAACTGCTGCTGCGGCAGTTAAAACTGTGGTGAAACCATCATATTCAATATAATATGGGTCAACGCCATAAATAGGACCACCACCGGCGCCATTAACGATATAGAACATCGGATAATCGACGTTATTTACGTTATCGATAGTTACAGGCAGTGCAGTCCCAGGAATTAATGCAATATTTGTAGGAGTTGCAAAACCGGGTCCGCTAATCCAAAACACAAAGGCATCGTTTATACCGCCTACATATTCAAGATATTCTTCTGACCCGAAAACATACTGAAATTGAAGACTATCGCCCGGTGAATAAACATCAAATTCTAACACACAGGCGTCATGCGTAACGCCGATTCCGGGATATGCATCTAAGTCGGGGTCACCCGGCCAGCCATTACTTGTTCCTGTTCCGCCGGCGTTATTTGGTCCGGCAATATTTGAAACGCGACCGGTAGTTAATACAACACCTGAATCAATTCCAACATTACAATCAACACAATCAAAAAGGCCAAAAGCTAAGTTGTGGCAATCAACAACTGCATTGTCAATATCTACGCCATCTCCGGCAAGGTAAGCTGCAACATCATCAGCAGTATATCCGGTGGTCCATGTAATTTGAGCCTTAGCCGAAAAACTTGTACATAGCCACAAAATAGTGGTTAAAAAAGCAATACTAAACTGTCGCATACCAAGGTGGTGCATTTTTGGTGTTTGTTGATGTCGCAAAATGAGGTATAAATTTACGGCTTATTCATAAATTTTCAAATTTTGTGACATGCCTCAAAACATACCTATCAGCTATGGAACAGCATTTTGTATTTCAGTAGCTATTTTTACATCCTGTTCAACAAAAAATATAGCTATGAAAAGTGTTATTTATACCCCTTCGGCACCGGCTCCAATAGGCCCTTATTCCCAAGCAATTGAGGCTGGCGGCTTTGTGTTTGTTTCCGGTCAAATTGCCATTGATCCTGTAACAGGAAACCTGTTTTCGGGAGATGATATTCAGGCTGAAACCCGCATGGTTATGGACAATTTGAAGGCAATAGTTACCCAAGCAGGCTGTAGTATGAACGATGTAGTTAAGTGCACTATTTTTTTAAAGGATATGGCTGCGTTCGCAGATGTTAATGCTGTTTACGGCGAATATTTTGCGGAATACCCTCCTGCGCGCGAAACGGTTGCAGTGGTCGGATTACCCAAAAATGTAAACGTTGAAATTAGTGCTGTATTAATTAAACGTTAAAATCAGTTTCCTTACTTTTTAGGTTTTTGTAACTTGGTTGGGTGCTTTTGGCTTGTAATTGATGATGTTTATACCGACCAAAATAAATAACATACCTGCAAAATGGTATATCAATAAATTTTCACCATCAAAAAAGCCAATGGCAATGGCAATTATTGGAATTAAATAGGTTACCAAACTTCCAAAAATAGGGTCGGTTCGTTGAATTAAAGTATAATAGCCGATTGATGCAACAACAGTTCCAAAAAAACTTAATGCAATAATACTGAACAAGCTGATTGAAAAATACTCATCAGCCGAGTGAGTTAAAAAATCGGTGGTAAATAAATATATTATAGATGGAATGCCAATAAATGAAAATCCAACTGCACCCATTGCAAGCGGATGCGCATTTTGTAAATATTTTTTTACCAAATTTGCTGATGTGGCATAGCTCATAGTTGCAGCAAATAATGGCAAAGCATAAAGTAAATTACTTTCGCCTCCGGGAGCTTTATCGAACGCCACTAAAATAATAGCACCTGTTAAAGCAACTATTAATCCGATTAATTTATTCTTCTCGAATTTCATTCCGAAAAGTAATACGCCCAGTACAAATGTAAACACAGGTGTGAGCGAGTTTAAAACCCCTGTAATGCCTGATTCTATGTGTGTTTGAGCGAAAGTAAAGCAAAATGCAGGCAAGCCGCTACCGAAAAATCCAACCATTAAATAATAGCGTATTTCCGATTTTTTTATTTGCCTGAAATAAAATATTATTAGCGGCAATGTTGCAATAAAAGAAAATGAAATGCGAATTGCAGCAACTTGATCCCAGCTGAAAGTTTTTAATCCGTATTTCATAAAAATAAATGAAAATCCCCAGATTACACTAAGCCCAATTAACAGTAACCAATTGGCAGTGGAATATTTTTGCATAAAGAAATCTTATTGCCTGAATTTAATACTAAGCCGGTTTATTTAATTCGGTCCAAATCATATCTTTTAATTTATCAAGATTGTATTGGGTGTGCGAAGAAATAAATATAGTGGGAATTGTTTTTGGCAAATCTTTTTTTAGCATTTTTATCAACTCATCATCAATTAAATCAGTTTTGGTGATGGCCAATATGCGTTGCTTTGTCAACAAATCTTTATTGAATGTTTTGAGTTCATTCAGCAAGATTTTATAAGTTGTTTTTATATCCTTATCCTCGCAACTAATCATAAATAGTAAAAGCGAGTTTCGTTCTATATGTTTGAGGAAGCGAATACCTAATCCTTTGCCATCGCTTGCGCCTTCAATTATTCCGGGAATATCGGCCATAATAAATGACCTGTGGTTGCGGTAAGGCACAATGCCAAGGTTTGGAACCAGAGTAGTAAATGGATAATCGGCAATTTCGGGCTTTGCTGCTGAAATAACAGATAATAATGTTGATTTTCCTGCATTTGGAAATCCAACCAAGCCTACGTCTGCCAATACTTTTAACTCAAGTAGTTTCCATGCCTCAATTCCCGGTTCGCCGGGTTGAGCGTGTCGTGGTGTTTGGTTGGTAGGCGATTTGAAATGGTTATTTCCTAATCCTCCTCGGCCACCGGGCACCCAAATTATTTCTTGTCCGTCGTCAACAATTTCAAATTCAATTTCACCTGTTTCAAAATCTTTTGCAACAGTTCCAAGAGGCACATCTAAAATTACATCATCCCCTTGAGAACCACTTCTTAAGCGCTCGGTACCATAGTTTCCATCATCTGCAATAATATGTTTCCTGTATTTTAGATGTAATAACGTCCATAATTGGGCATTCCCTCTCAAAATCACATGACCTCCACGTCCGCCATCACCACCATCGGGCCCGCCCTTCATGGTGTTTTTATCCCTGTGAAAGTGCACACTTCCTGCGCCACCCTTACCGCTTTTACAGTGGATTTTAACGTAGTCGACAAAATTCTGTTTTTCCATAACCTAATACCCCGTTGAATTTCAGCGAAAATTGCTGAAAAATTAGCCGTCGCTGTGTTTCGACGACATGGCGTTAACCGCTTCCATTAATCCACTAAATATGGTATCAATGGAGCCAACACCTGCTATTGAAATCAATAAATCCTGATTATTATAGTAGTCGGCAACAGGTTCGGTTTTTGTCCGATATTCCTGCACCCTTTTTCTAATTGTTTCTACATCATTATCATCTGAGCGACCGCTAGTTAAGCCGCGTTTCAAAATGCGCTGTGTAAGTTCTTCTTCATCAACAACTAAGCTTAACACACAACTAACTGCAGTTCCTTTTGCTGATAGCATACTGTCCAAAGCTTTAGCCTGCGCCGTTGTTCGTGGAAAACCATCGAAAATAATTCCTTGCTTCCCTTTATTGCGCGCTTCTTCTACCGCTCCGCCTAACATGCCAATAACCACCTCGTCAGGAACAAGGTTTCCGGCATCCATAAATTTTTTCGCCTCCAAGCCTAGTGCACTGCCGTTCGCAATTTCTGCCCTTAACAAGTCTCCTGTAGAGATATGTAATAAGTTAAAATGTTCCTTTAATCGCTCTGCTTGTGTGCCTTTGCCGCTGCCCGGCGGGCCAAATAGTATTAAATTAATCATGAAAAAGCTTAATTGAAGCTGCAAAGATAGCGGTTTACGCGTTGAAATGTACCACGAAAACCTCGGAATATGCAGATTACGTAAGTAACAACAAATAAGGGTTACCTTTGAACTATGAATTTACTTGAGGAAATTAAAGAAACACTCACAAAGAACAAATCTTACTTATCCTCTAAATACAGTTTGAGCAGTATTGGCTTGTTTGGGGCTATCGTTAAAGAAGACTTTATTACAGGAAGTGAAATTGATATAATAGTTGATTTTAAGAAACCTATCGGTATTGAAATCATTGACCTAAACGATGAGTTGGAAAAGCTCCTGAATCACAAAGTTGATTTGGTTGCCAAGAATGGTGTAGAAAAAGGATATTATAAAGTATTCAGAAAAGAGATTCTATACATCTGATAATTTTAACCGGCTTGAGCATTGCATTTGAATTTTAATTTATTTGCACTAATTTTATATTATTATGAAACTCTTTAATCTTTTTGCCGGGGCTGTGCTTGTGTTTTTTACAGTGATGTTTATGCGTTGCGAAAAAGTAACCGAAGTTTCGGAATTGGTAAAGAATACAGTAAAGATTCAAGTTGTTTTTTACAATGATGATGACCCCGACACTTTTGTTGATATTGAAGATGCTAAGGAAATTAAAAAATTCAGCAATTACATTACAAATGAAGATACGCCATTATTAAAATGTGGTTACGACGGACAAATCATTTTTTTTATGGATAATGATTTAACTGATGGTCCGAAGAATTCTGTTGCAATGGAATTTAATTTAGACGATTCCTGTAAGCATGTTGCCTATAGTTACGGCGGCTCATTGCACACAAAGCGATTAACAAAAAGCGGCGCCGAATATTTAACAGAATTAAATAAATAAAGTAATTCCGCCAATGCCCATTTTCGACCCAAGAGAAAGGAGTTTTCCTGTTTTTCCAAGTTTAATACTTGCAAACATCTTGCCTTTAATTGGTGTAATATATTATGATGTCTCTTTTTTCGCACTTATTTATTTGTATTGGTGGGAGACTGTGATAATTTCCATTTTTCAATTTATTAAAATGGGAAAGGCGCAGAAAAAATCTGAGCCGGACCCAAATTTTACTATAAATGGTAAACCACTATCGTATGATCAAGTTAACAGTAAAAGTTATATGCGCTTTTCCTACGCGTTGATTAGGATTTTAATGCTTGCATTTTATTTGTTGTTTATTGTAATTTTTGTTGGTTTACTTGCGTCATCAAAAGAAGATGATTTATTAGGTTTTGCCCGAGCATTAACATTTGTTGAACCTTGGGTATTTGCCGGCTTTCTTGCATTTGTTTTTACGCATTTAGTTGAATACATTGTTTGGATGCGAGATGAGGAATATAAGAATACTAGTTTACGAGAATTGGGTTCTGTATTTGATGCACGTATTATTGTTATTCATGTAGTAATAGTTTTGGGAACCTTCGCAGCTATGTTTGCCGGTGAAAAATTATTTCCTGCTACACCAAATGCAGGAAGTATTGCTTATGTATGTTTGTTTGTTTTACTTAAGGTAATTGTTGACATTTTTGCTTACGTAAGAAATACCCGCAGAACAACAGTATTAAGCAGCTTTAATGCGCTCAGAAAAAAATGAAATTCTACAATAGGAAATCATTAATTCCGGTTGACACACTCATTCTTGTCGGACATTTATTGCCATTAATAAGTGTTTTTAATGGCGACCTGGATTATATGCATTTAATTGCACTATTCTATTTTGACTTTGTTTTATTAATTATTTTTGGGTTCATTAAATTATTTGGTGCACCATATAAATTCTCGAATTACAGCGAAACGCCGGTTGATATTTATACACCGGAAGGCGAACGATTATTCAAACGGAACTTGCGCATAGGATATGTTGGGGTACATTTTTTTGTTTTAATTTTTTACTCGTTAATTATTTGTTTGCCAATTGGTATGCACCTAAATTTGGACGCATCACCGGGCCACAATTTTTTTAATCAACTTGTAATTGCATTAAACTTTAAAACGTTTTGGATTTTATTGGCCGCGTTAACTTTTGCGCAGTTGGGCGAGTTAATTGCCTTTTTTATTAAGCCTAAAATGGAGCGAAATTATGCTGAAGATATCGCATACATTAACTATAAAGAATATTTGATAATTTACCTTGTTGTAATTATTGGGGCCTTTCTTACCGCTGCTGATGCATCGGATACAATTGTTTATACCGTTTCTGACGAGTTAAAAGTGGTTGAACAAGTTCAAATCGGTGATTCCAATAATTGGTGGCTGGGTGTTGTTTTTGGCACAGGATTTACTATTATTAAACTTTATTTTGAAAGAAATAGGAAACGCAAAATGTTGCGGAAAGATGATGCCGGGGCCGACCAATAATGTTTTAGTATTATGTTTGAAGCGCAAATATGCCATTCCAATTTCTTCCTTCCTCATTGTAATCTAATCCATATCCAACAACAAAAACATCCGGAATTTCGAATCCGATGTAATCGCCTTTAATTAAATTTGGTCGGAGAATTTGCTTTTGGAGTAATGTGGCAATTGATACACTTGCGGGATTTAATTTTTCGGCTTCTTGCATTAAATGGAATACTGTTTTACCGGTATCAACAATATCTTCAAGAAATATTACATGCCTATTAGCGAGGTTAATGTCAAATCCTGAAAAGGATGATATATCGCCTGAGTTCATTCCTGTATAAGATTTTATACTTGTAAAGCGGACAACACATTTACCTTGAAAATGACGAATTAATTCGGCACTAAATGCAAATGCACCGGTAAGTACAATAATGAATACCGGATCTTTATCGTGAAAATCGGCTGTAATTTCTTTGCCCATTTCGGCAATGCGCTTTTGAATAGCATGCGCATCTAAATAGGGAACGAAGATTTTATCTTTTATCTGCACATTAATTATTTATAGCCAACAATTAACTGCTGACCTATTTTAATATTGGTGTCCGATAACTTATTCCATTCTTGTATTTGGGCAACTGTAACTGCATATTTTTTAGATATTGCATAAAGTGTTTCCTGCGCGGCAACGGTGTGGTATAAAGCAGCTATAGTTGAAGGTTGTTTTTCTGATGATGGAGGGGTGTCTACATTTTTTTCGATGTTCGGTTTTGTTTCCGGAGCAACTATTTCATCATCAAAATCTATAAATTCATCTTTGTTATCATCAATAAACACCGGTTCGGGTTCGTTTACCGGTGCAATTTTAACAGGTTCAATTTCTTTTTTCGTAGTTGTTTCAACAACCTTTGTTTTCTGTTGCGACGTTAATTTTAAATCTGTTTTTCGCTTAGAGCGTAAATTAACTTGTTCACCAACTGCAGGCTCTTGGCCGGAATTAATATTGTTAAATTTATACAATGATGATAAACGCACACCTTCATCTCGTGAAATGGTCCACATTGTTTCTCCGGCTTTTACCGTATGGTATTTTGTTTCACCTTTTTTGCGTTTGGGTTGAAGATAAAATTTACTTCCGGGTTCTATATTACCCCCATTTTCAATGTCATTATAATCTTTCAGTAATTTGATTTTAATGTGATGTTCTTTTGAGAGTGTTTCCGGCGAATCTCCGGCTTCAACTATTACTGTTGGAATGCGATTGTGATAAAATACATCTTCATTATATCCACCCCAACTTACTTTTTTAGGTTTTGTTTCAGGAGCTTTATCATCATTTTTTATTACAACATTATCGTTTTTCTTGTCATCTTTTTTGTCTTGCTTTTTAATATCGGCAAGTGTCATTTTATCTAACGTTTGTAAATTATATTCTTCAATTAAATTAATCAGCAAGTCGGCATATTTAGGATTTGTTGCATAGCCCGCGGCTTTTAATCCTTTTGCCCATCCTTTATAATCTGTTAACTCTAATTCAAATAAAGCAGCATATCTTGTTTTGTTCACTAAAAAAGTGCTGTGGTCGCGATACGATTCATCCACGCGGTCGTATTTTCTAAAACACTCATCTTTAGCATCATCGTCGTAATATACCTTATCCCCTTTCCAGTCGGTATGGCATTTAATGCCAAAATGATTATTTGATTTTACTGCTAACTCACTTTGCCCGGCTCCGCTTTCTAAAATGCCTTGAGCCATCGTTATACTAGCAGGAATTTTATAGTCAATCATTTCTCTTATAGCAATGGCTTTATATTGCTCAATGTAGTCCAAAACCTTCTGGTTTGGCTGAGCTGCCAAAACATTTGCAGAAAATAAAAATAATAAAAAGGTTACTGCAACACCTTTTTTTACAAATTTGAATAAGCCCTCCATCTCAATTTCAAAATTACCTTACCTAACGTGCTGACTATCAGGTATATTATCCACAAAATATGTTATCTATCCATTTTTTCGGGCAATAGTTATGCCATCTCTTATGGAAACAATAACCTGTTCTACACGCGAATCGAGGTGTACCTTTTCATTGAAGGCCATTATTGCAGCAGTATCTTTATCGGGCTTAGCATCGGTGACTCTTCCACTCCATAGCACATTATCAGCTAAAATCCAGCCTCCCGGAACAACTTTGTTAATCACTAAATCGAAATAATTAGCATAATTGGCCTTGTCGGCATCAATAAAAACCAAATCGAATTGTTGGGTTAAGGTTGGAATAATTTCAATGGCATTTCCGGTAATTACATCGATTTTATCTTCCATGTTTTCGGCAGCAATATATTTTTTCACCATTGGTGTTAGCTCTTCGTTTATGTCGATGGTAATTAATTTGCCATTTGCTTGCAGGCCTTTAGCTAAACAAATGGCGCTATAACCTGTAAATGTGCCTATTTCTAAAATGTTTTTTGGTTTAATCATGGCAGCAATAAATTCTAGAAATTTACCTTGCACATGTCCGCTCAACATTCTCGGCATCATTGCTTTAACGTTCGTTTCACGGTTAAGGGCTGCAAGGTGCAAGTCTTCAGGGGTTGTATATTTTTCGATGTATGCCGAAAGCGCATCGTTAATTAAATCATCCATAATTGACTTTTTACTTTGTAATTACAAAAAATACAAATTTGCTAAATATTTTTACAAATTGAATAAATCAAGGTTCATGAAAACACTTTATATACTTATTTTTATTTTCTTCGCCGGATTTTCAGTTTCTTTCGGTCAGTACAACCTTAGTTTTGCCGGGCAAATATCCTATTCTGATACTAGCCTTTTGAGTGGATGTTGGGGTTACACATCCGATGATGGCGCGGAATATGCATTAATAGCAACAATTCATGGTACATCAATAGTAGAGATCACAACGCCAACATCACCGGAGGAGCTATTTTTTGTTCCCGGTGCGGCTAGCACATGGCGTGAAATAAAAACATGGAATAATCATGCTTATGTGTGCACCGAAGGCGGTGGTGGTTTGATGATTATTGATTTATCCAATTTGCCTGCTGCTATTGACACTATTTCTTTCAAAGGAGATGTTGATCATCCTTTTAATACTGCCCACACTTTATTTATTGATGAAAATGGATTTTGCTATTTGTTTGGATACAATTTATTAACGGGAGCGTCAGAAGGTGCTTATATTCTTGATTTGAATGTGGACCCGAAACATCCGGAGTATGTTGCCGAATTAAATTCTATTTACATTCACGATGGCTTTGTTAGGAATGATACCCTTTGGGCTTCGTGTATTTATGAGGGCAATTTTGAAGTGTTTGATGTCAGTAATAAAAGCGATATAATTTTACTTGGACAACAGGCTACATCGGCAAGTGCCACACATAATTGCTGGTTAAGCGACGACGGAAAGTATTTATTTACTACCGATGAAATTAGGGCAGGTTTTATTTCATCATTTGATGTAACCGATGTAACAGATATGAAACAATTGGACCAAGCTAAACATGGTGCACCTGATTCAACTATTGCACATAATACTTATTACTTAAATGGTTATTTGGTAACTGCACACTATTCGGAAGGCGTTACAATTCATGATGTTCACAAGCCTGAAAATATAATTGAAGTTGGGCATTACGACAGCTCACCTTTTGGTCCGGATGGCTTGCTGGAAGGAGCTTGGGGTGTGTATCCATATTTTCCGTCAGGAACTGTGATTATTAGTGATATAACAGAAGGATTAATTGTATTAACTCCAAATTATCAGCGCGCATGTTATTTGGAGGGGAATGTCAAAGATCTAGCTTCATTTGAAAATATCGTAAATGCGAAGGTTGAGATAGTTTCAACCGGGATAATAGATAGTAGTAATATTATCGGTGAATTTAAAACAGGTTTTTATCAACCGGGTTTATATGATGTTATTGTGTCTAAAGAGGGTTGTTATACGCAAACAATATCAAATGTTGAACTTGAATCAGCTGCTGTTACCAACTTAGCAATTTTGCTAGAATGTAATACAATTTTTATTAATGATACTTTTAATAACACAAATGTAATATGTAGTTATAACAGCTTAATTACTGCTATTCAAATTGAAAATGAATTATCCGAAACATTTATTGCAACAGTATATAATGTTCAAGGAAAAAAAGCACTCGGCTTTGTTGTTGAAGGAAATAGAAATATATTAATTGATGTTGCTAACCTTCCTAAAGGAGCTTATGTAATTCAGTTTGACAATCACTTTTCGCAAAAGTTATTAATTTATTAATACTGATTTAATGATAATTGTTTGACTTTAAATCCCTGCAAAATATTACTTACACAAGTTAACTAATATTGAAATTGTAAATAAAGTTCGGCAATGGTATAAAATAGAAACAGATAGTTGAATTAATATTTTTAAACTATCAAATTCTCAATATCTTTGTTCGATGCAAAGATTTGTCGTTTGCTTGCTATTTATTATCACTTTAAAAGCTGATGCTCAAATTTTGCCGGCATACGGCGATTCGCGTACGGCTACCACCGGCTGGCAATTCCTCAAAATTGCACCTGATGGGCGTTCTGCGGCTATGAGTGAGAGTTTTTTGGCAGTTGTAGATGACGTTTCATCACTTTATTGGAATCCGGCAGGACTGACCAAATTGGATACTAATAAGTTCAATTTTGCTGTCGACTACACCGATTTTGCGGCAGGAACAAGCCTTAATTTTGGCGGAATTACCTATAGAATGAACGACAACACCGTTTTTGGGGTTAGTCTTCAGTATTTCGATGCCGGTGAAATGGAGGTTACTACCGAATTCTTGCCCTTTGGCACCGGTCAAACATTTCGTGCTACCGATTTAGGAATAGGCATTTCTATTGCGCGTGAACTTACCGACCAATTCAGTTTTGGCGTTACAGCGAAATATATAAGAGAAGATTTAGCATCTGTGCACAATCAAAATATGGTTTTCGACTTCGGTTTTCAATACGATATTGGTATACAAAATACAAGGTTTGCTGTCGCGATTACCAATTTCGGTTTTAATACACAACCCGGCGGAGAAATTGCCGTTCTAAATTTGAACGATTCAACAACGATTAATGAGTTTACAGAAATTGCAGTGCCTACTGTTTTCCGATTAGGATTTGCTTGGGATGCAATTAAAAATGATAAGCATATTTTGACCGCAGCGTTGCAATTAAATCACCCCACAGATAATAATGAAACATATAGCATTGGATTGGAATATGGTTGGAAACAATTGTTTTTTGCACGAACAGGATATACATTCGCGTTAGACAACACCGCATATCCGGCATTTGGATTTGGTACATATTTAAATCGTAGATTTGGACAAATAAAATTAGATTACGGTTTTAATTATTTGGATAATTTTGGGATGATAAATAAAATTGGCATTGCCTATACGTTGCCTAATAAATCAAAACAAAATACAGCACGATAATCAATGAAAATTAAAATTTTAACTGCCTTGCTAATAATTACATCGCTGATTTTTTCGGGATGTGATTTTTTATTTGGCACGCGCGACGACAGCACTGTTGATGAAATTTTTGAAGAAGGTGCCATCGACCCTGAAATTGTGCAAAATGAAGCAGGGTATGTTCCAATTTTACCTTTTTGGAGCGATTTTGTCAATCCAATTGATATTTATTGCGGTTACGATGAAATGATTTACGTTGTTGATGCGGAGGGATTAAAAGTTTTTGACCAAACCGGTACTGTGTATAATACAATTGCAATTCTTGGTGCTACAGATGTTACACAGGATCGTCGCTTGCACACCTATGTTACAGGAAGAGTTAATATTGATGTTGATGATGACGGCATATTAGAAAATTTGGCAGCAGTTTATCATTTAACCGGAACAGCATCGGGCGCTGCTCAAATTATTGATACATTAATTCATCCGTTTTGTGATGAAAGCAGAAATGTGACTTCTTTTCGCGGCGCTGAAGATGAAGCAGTTGAGTTTACCGGAATAAGTACATTGGCAGACAATACAGTTTATTTAAGTCGCAAAGGTCCTAATAACGATCTTGCCGGCATTGCCCGAACAGATAATAGTATTTTATTTTTTGATGAAAATGGCAGCAATATTGGCTACGCAAATGGACTTTCTCCAACTACAAGTAATTTGCGTTCTGTTTGGGATGTGAGTTCCATTGCAACTTTTGCGGCGCCACCACAAAGCTTGTCGGGGATTTCTGCTTCGCCTGAATTTTTAGTTACCTTAAATAATCCGGCTGCTCAATATAAATGTTTGTGGATTCAACAATTTAACGACCCGGAAAGTGGCATAACCTATGGCGAAAATGCTTTATTAACGGTGTTTGATTTTACTAAGGCCGATAAATTTTTATATCAGCCCGATAGATTTATTAATCCGACAGATGTTTACATTGCGCCTGATTTTACCGGCTATATTTTTGTGACCGACGCAGGAACTGACTCGTTATATATTTTCACCCGAAAAGGATATGAGGGTGTTAATCCGCCACCGGGTTCATCTACAACTAAACAAATTATTGCTTCATTTGGCGGCGAAGGAAGTGGGCCTTTTAATTTTATTAACCCTTCGGGAGTTGCCTATTTGCGAGAAACAGTTTATGTTATAGACCAAGGCAATAATCGCGTGGCAAGGTATAAGTTGAATACCGATTTGGAGTAAGTGCTTAAGCTTATTTACTTTACTCGATTCATACAGAATTTTATTATTTTTGAATAAATTTGACTGATACAGTCAATAGTCGGTATGTTTTAATTAACATCATCTTCAAAATTAAACCAGAATTCACGCTCAATTTTGTAATAATTATGAAAGTATTAATTATAGAAGACGAAGCTGATATAAGGAATGCTATACTAAGTTATCTCGTTAAAGACCATTTTATATGTGAATGGGCAGATACCTATTTGTTGGCTTCAGATAAATTATTGATGTTTACATACGACATAATTGTATTGGATATTACCTTGCCAGGAGGGTCGGGATTGTCGTTGCTTAAGCAATTAAAAGATAAAAAATCAGAAGCGGGGCTCATTATTATAAGTGCAAAAAATGCTTTGGAAGACAAGCTTGCCGGGCTAGATTTAGGTGCAGATGACTATCTGACAAAACCTTTTCACCTCGCTGAGCTCAGGTCGCGTATACATGCCCTTATTCGACGCAAAACAACTAATAATACTGAAGTAGTAACTTTTCACGAGTTGTCAATAAACTTAAACCATGCTGAAGCTTTTGTTAACGATGAACAAATTGTGTTGACAAAAAAGGAGTATGAGTTGTTGTTTTATTTAGTGCAAAATCAACACAGGGTATTAAGTAAGGAGGCAATAGCCGAGCATTTGTGGGGCGATTTTATGGAGAACATGCCTAGTTTTGATTTTGTTTATACGCATATTAAAAATTTACGTAAAAAAATGATACAACTGGGCTGTAACGATTACATAAAAACGATTTACGGTTTTGGATATAAATTTACCGACCATTGAAACTACTTAAGCAAACTAACAGGGATTTTATTGTTGCCGCGTCTATAGTATCAGTTATAGCAGGAGTGAGTTTGTATTTTTTAATTACAGGAATCATACGCGAAGAAACTGTTGATACTTTGGCAGTTAATTGTTTAAGAATTGAAAAAAAAATTGAAAATAATGATGCAGTGCATACACAACTTCCAATTTTGGAGGTAGCATACTTGCCGCAATTGCCAAACGTTGCGTATGTTATTACAGACACTGTTATTTTTGATGAAATTGAAGGCGAGCCAACTCAATTTACTTCATTTACTTTGTATAAGTTAATTAACGGAAACAATATTGCTATTACTTGCAGAAGTAAAACTATTGAAAATGTAGATGTGTTTTGGGCGGTTTTGAAATCATTTGGCGTATTCTTGATTTTAATATTTGGCATATTGTTTTTTATGAATAAACGCTCGCATAAAAAAATATGGACATCCTTTTATAAAAATCTAGAAACCGTAAAATCATATAGTTTAAAAACAGGTAGTGAATTAAATTTAATGCATACATCTATTGACGAATTTAATGAGTTGAATAATGTGCTTAATAACCTTACTAATCAAATTAGCAGAGATTATGCTACATTGAAAAATTTTACAGAAAATGCATCACACGAACTGCAAACGCCTTTGAGTATAATTCGAAATAATACTGAACTTTTAATGCAAGCGAATATTGATGAAAATGTTGTTAAGTATGTTGAAAAAATATATGTTACTACAAATAGAATTTCACATGTTGTTGAGGCGTTGTTATTATTATCTAAAATAGAAAATAATCAATTTAAAACAGTAAGCTTAATTAACTTCAACGAAGTAATAACGGCCCAAGTAAAAATGTATGCTGAAATATTTGGCGATGCGTTTGCAATCGAATTGAAATTGAATGATGTATTTAAACATGAAATGAATTTACAACTTGCAGGTGTATTAGTCAAAAACTTAATAGAAAATGGCCTTAAGCATAAACCAATCAATGGTAAATTGAACATTTGGATAGATGCTACTAAAATTGTATTTGCCAACCCGGGTGTTAAACCGGTAGGTGAAATAAGTAACTATTTTAACCGCTTTACTAAAGAAGATGAAGCTTCAAAATCTTCTGGATTAGGTCTTGCCATTGTAAGCGATATTTGCAAAGTTTCCGGGCTACAAGTAAGTGGAGTTTATGAAGATGGAAACTATCAATTTACAATTTCACAGGCATAATCTCGTTGGTTATTTGTTTATAGTTGTTTATCAGGTTGCACTCCCGTAACAACTTCAATTTTTCTACAGATTTTAAATAGAATTTGAACAACTTCTTGATTTTACTTTGCCTTAACTAAAAATTTACAACTTATGAAAGTAGTAATTATTTGTATGCTTATTGGTAGTTTTTTTAATGCAATAGCTCAACCGGCAACTGATTCGGTAAAAACGAAAAAGTATTTACCCAAACTGGAAGGAGTTATTCAAGTGCACTACCTAAATGAATTTAATACTAATGGAGATACTGTTAGAGACCCTGATGGATTCAGAATACTGCGAGCAAGACTTATTGCCTCAGGAAAAATTAGTGAAAAAATTGGCTATCAGTTAATGATAGATCCACGAGCACCTGAAATTGGTGGCATGTTGAGAGATGCTTACCTTGAATTTAATTTTATTAAAAATCAACAAATTAGAGTTGGTCAACAAAAAACACAATTCGGGTGGGAAAATTCTACTTCAATAACTAAATTATATACTGTTAATAGAGCCGAAATGTCGGATGCCGTTTGCAGAGGTGAAAACCTGCGCGATGTTGGCATAGGCCTGCTTGGACATATACCAATAAATGATAATTGGCGGTTTGAAAATGCTATTACATTTACCAATGGTACGCGCATGAATGTAGCCGGGCCATTCGATTTTAACTCCAAAAAGGTTTGTTGGGCCCGACTTGGGCTTCAATATAAACAGCATACAAATAAATTAAATATTGGTGGCTCGTTTGCATTTGGTGGATTGCGATATTTAAATGATTCAATTTATACTCCAACAGATGACATCTATGCTGATATTTGGCGATTTGGAACTGATATTCAATTTGATTCGAAATTTTGTTTTTTCGCAGCTGAATTTGCTCAAGGGATAGATAAAGTTCAAGACACTATTTTTGCTGAACCTATTGGATATCAAGCGCAATTAGCGCTAAAAACTAAATGGAATGCCGGCCCTTTGGTAAGATACGACAGTGCCGAAGATGAATGGAAGGTACTTACAATTGGTGCATATTATGGTATGCCAAAAGATAAAATCAGGTTTTTAGCAAATTACTTATTTCGTGGCAATGTAACTGATGTTCCAGGCGGGCATGATGACAGATTTTATATTCAAACACAAATTACTTTCTAAAGCTTAAAATCCGCTAGTGCATTTAAAGCTATAAAATTTGCTGCATAATAATAAAATTTAGTAATTCAGGTCAATGCCAATCGCTTTTTATTTTTCTAATTTAATTGAATTTTTAGCTCAGATGCTTTAGTCCATTCTACTGATTATTTGGAGAAAACAGCATTTATTAACTCATTTTAATTTTGCTTCACTAAATAATTGTGGAAGTTCATCATGAATTTAAGCGGTTTCATCAAATACTTTCCAATATCTTGCATTTTACATCATACATTTAATGATTGTTAATTTGCGATTTTTAAATCCTATCCAATGAAACTGATTTTGTCATTTATAGCATTAATTTCCACTGGCATAATTTATGGTCAAGATGGGGAACTAGATTTTACATTTAGTGAAGATGGCGTGTATTCGATAGATTATTCGGGCACACGTGAAAGTGGTAAAGCGGTTGCAATAAGACCGGACGGAAAAATTTTAATTGCGGGTGTGCAGAATGACTCCGCTATTTTTTTATTGCAATTAAATGCTGATGGTTCGAATGATGCTACTTTTGGAACAGATGGCTTGCTTTTTTTGGATGATTATGTATTTGTTTACAATGGCACAGGTCCAAAGTTTCTAAGTATGAAACTGCAAACTGATAATAAAATTCTAATAGCCGGAAGTATTAGTCATCCGGATAATTGGGGCGTAATGGGCTTGTTTCGACTGCTCCCAAATGGAAGCCCCGATTTTACATTTGGCGAATTCGGTAATCCCGTTGGCATTGATTTGGGATTGGATCAAGGATATGAAATGCAGCCTCGCGATTTTGCCGTGCAATCGGATGGTAAAATTGTGGTGGCTGCAAACTATTCGGCCTATTCGGCAACCGCTGCTTGGGATAGGCCTTTTGTTAAGCGTTACAATACTGACGGAACATTGGATCTTACATTAAATGGCACCGGTTATATTCTTGGTAATGAAGGAGAAAAAGCAGCTGGAATTGCTGTCCAGAGTGATGGAAAAATTTTGGTAAGTAACGGGCAAACAAGATTATTTAGATATAATGCTGATGGCAGTATTGATCTAACATTTAGTAGTGATGGCATGGTAAATATTTCCTATAGTTCTTACGACCAGGCAATTTTTGTGCAGCTCGATGGTAAGATATTAATTGGATTTGAGTACGGGGGATATTATATTTATAAATATACTGCTGATGGCGATTTAGATACTGAATTCAGTGAGACCGGCAAGATTAGTGTTGGTATCGAAACAAATTTAAGGAGTCACCCTATGGCCATTGCACCGGATGGCAAAATTATAGTTGCAGGTTACGAATCCGGGTTTGAAGATGACTCAACACCAAAATTAGCACGTGTGAATAAGTATGGCGAATTAGATTTTACCTTTAATGATGATG
>JANMLV010000042.1:0-19298 GCA_031372705.1 Bacteroidota bacterium
GGATTCCGCCCGGGGCCACAAGATTCCGGTTCTTCAGACGGCGGTTCCCTGCCCGACTTGCGTCAGCAGGCGGGGATTCCGCCCGGGGCCACGAGATTCCGGTTCTTCAGATGGCGGTTCCCTGCCCGACTTGTGTCAGCAGGCGGGGATTCCGCCCGGGGCCACTATTAAGGGCTGTTATTTATAACGGCATGTGCTCTCTACCAAACCATTACCTTCACATAACCAAATGAGTTGCGCGGTAACATTAATGCCCCTGCTTGAGTGGCTATGTCGATGCCTTTAACTTCATAAAACTTATCCGAATCTTTCGACCAAAAACCGGATGCTCCGGCACTGCTGTAAGTAAACTTTCCGGTTACAAAATGCAATTCCATGGTTGCATGCAAGTTTTCACTTATAAAAATAGGCCAATTTTGCTCCGGGTCGCCGGCGCAATCAAAGTAATAATAATAAGTACCTCGTGCAGTTATTTTTGAAAGTGATTTGATGGGTTTTGCATTTAACGGTAATTCGTTTGCCATTTGTAAAGCAAACCAAGGGATGCGATTTAATTTTGTTTCATCGCTAACTTTAATATCTAGTTTGCCGACAGGTCTGCGAGCTGCCCAAAGCCAGTTGCCAAGTAAATTCTGAACTAGTAATACATCGAAGCTATTTCGATTCTCACAAAATGTATTAAATATGTGCGCTCCGCTCGCAATTGTATTCGACCAATTTTCTGCTTCCTTATCGCCAAATTCGGTGCAATGATAAATTTTATCGGGTAAATTTAATTTGAGGTAAGCTACAAGTGATTGCATTTTATCATCTGTACGGTATAACTCAATATACCTATCAAAAGCTTTTTCTAATTGTGCATTCGGTTTATCTGCTTCCATTTTTACCATGCCCGGATGTAAACTATTTGCTTCTTTAAGCTCTTCCATTAAATAATAATGTATATCAACACCTGAAATAAAATCGCCCGTACTATTTATATAATTAATCAGTTTTGCATTCCATTGGATATGCGTTTTTCGCTGAATGGCTTGCCCGATGCATAATAATCGTGGAATGTTTGGGTATTGCTCTTGACAAGCTTTTAAAATAGGCTCGAAATCATTTCGATATTTTTCCCAGTCATAATTGTAACTCGCAAATGTTTCATTACCTGCAACAATTGCAATAATGTTTACACCTGAATCAATAAGTGTCTTGATGGCTCTTAAATTAGTTTGCACAGTTCCCTGCATAACATTTAACGCATAGGATACTTGAAGCTCCGGAACAGCTTTTTGAGCGCGAATAATTTGCATGAGCTCACTTTCAGGGTTTAACCTGTCTTTTGGCACTTGCGCGAGGTCCTTTTCCATAGCTTCCGCCTTTATTAAACCCTGACTATCGCGAAATTCATCGTAAAGTCTTTTTATGGAATCTTCGTTCATGCCAAGTCCGGGCTTATCTAAGGCAGGAAATGACACCTTTGAATCGCCTCCTCCGGGCCAACGAATTGCAATTGGCGCTTCAGTCGTCAATTCTAGTAAAGAAGGCACGTCATTCATGCTGAAATTAGCAGAAAATCCTTCGCCATTGCCACCAATAACTTGAGCTTTGGAATGTGACATTAAGCTTACAAGCAAAGTCACTAAATATAGATATCTTTTCATGTTTTCCGGTTAAGGCAAATTTACTGTAATTTTTTATTGCACACTTATTTATTGCTTATTTTTGAGGGAAGTTAGTGAAACGAATCGTAACCATATTAATTCTTGTCGCCTTTCTGTTAAACATTACGGGAGGCTTTCTACTATTTTCAATGCTGAAATTCAAGCATAATAAAGTTGTCGCCGAGAAAATTGACAACAATGGATTCGAATCGGAAGGCCTAATAACTATGGTAATTCCGGTAAACGACCCTGCACTCAAATTTGTGGGAGATGATGAAATTGTTTATAAATCGTTACTTTTTGACATCATTGAAATGCGCGAGCAAGATGGTTATTATGCTATTAACGCATTTATGGATATCCATGAAAATGAATTAAACAACAATTTTATTGAACATACCAAACGTTCGCATAGTCAAGATGCCAACGGCCCGCAAACACTTACAATTAAATCGGTAATAAAAGATTTTACGAAACAAGAATTTGATACTGAATTATATCCCCGCGAAAAGCCAACATACAATCCCTATTTTGCATTAAATTTTTATAAATCACCGACCGGCAATATTTTTTCTCCACCACCGGAAGTTTAATTTAATTGAGATTAATCAAATTTATTTATTAATTGAAAATTAAATTATGAAAAAGATATTCACCGTAGCATTTATGCTATGCAGTTGCTTTTTATATGGGCAAACTGAAACAAATTATGATTTAGATGAAGTTGTAATTTCCGGTAGTCGATTTCCCGACAAGCGCAAAGATGTTGCTCAAAAAATAGATATTATTAAACTGGAAACTATCGAGTTTTCCAATAGCGGAACTACGGCAGAATTAATTCAACAAAGCGGAAAAATATTAGTGCAAAAAAGTCAGCAAGGTGGCGGCAGTCCAATTATTCGTGGATTTGAAGCGAGCCGTGTGCTATTAGTTGTTGATGGTATTAGGATGAACAATGCTATTTATAGAGCAGGCCATCTCCAAAATATTATAACACTCGACCCGAGCTTAATTGAAAAGGTTGAAATAGCATATGGTCCATCATCTGTGGTTTATGGAAGCGATGCACTTGGCGGAGTAATTCATTTTTATACTAAACGTCCGGACTTGCTAACCGATGGCGAAAAACCTTTTGCTGGAGGAGCATTTATAAGATACGCAACTGCAGCAAATTCGCTATCCGGAAATTTGAATTTTAATGTTGCCGGTAAGCGATTGGCATCATTTACAGGTATTAGCTTTTCTGATTTTGGCGATTTGAAAACGGGTAGTGTGGCCAATGGCGATTATGGTGATTTTGGTTTTAGGCCTTACTACGTAACCACCACCAACGGAGTTGACGCGTTAGTAAAAAATGACGATAAAACGATGCAAGTGCAATCAGGATATTCGCAATATGATGTGATGGAAAAAATATTGTTTCAACAAAATGATAAATTATCTCACTTAGTAAATATCCAATATTCAACTTCAACCGATATTCCTCGTTACGATAGATTAACCGATCCGCTGAACGACGACAGCTTGCGTTTTGCCCAATGGTATTATGGGCCACAAAATAGATTAATGGCTGCTTATGAATTAACCTATCAATCTAAAACTCAATTATTTGATATGGCGCATTTAACTGCGAGTTATCAGGCAATTGAAGAAAGTCGTCATCAACGAAGATACGACAGAACAGGATTGCAACATCGAACCGAAAATGTTGATGTTGTCGGATTTAATTTTGACTTTAGTAAATCAATAAAAAATTCGGATATCCGATATGGATTAGAATCTTACCTAAACAATGTGCAATCTGTTGCTTCAGAAGAAGATATTATTACCGGAGCAATTAGCGCATTAGACACGCGTTATCCTGACGGAGGATCAACCATGAATAATTTTGCAGCTTACATTGCGCATAATGTAAAAATGAAAAATGGCAAATGGATTTTGAATGACGGCATCAGGTATAATTATTCGATGTTGAATGCAATTTTTACCGACAAATCATTTTTCCCCTTTCCTTACGATGAGGTAAATCAAAACAGCGGCGCTTTAACCGGCAGCTTAGGTTTAATTTATTCGCCTAACAATTCAATTAAAATTGCCCTATCAACCTCAACAGGATTCAGAACACCAAATGTTGATGACCTCACCAAAGTATTTGACAGCGAAGCAGGGTCTATTTTAGTGCCAAATCCGAATTTAAAACCTGAATATACCTATAATGCTGATTTAAATTTGGTTAAAATATTTGCAAAAAAACTAGAACTTGAGTTAACCGGATTTTACACAAGATTTAACAATTATTTAAATGTGCAAACCGGATTATTTAATGGCGAAGATTCAATAATTTATGATGGAGAATTAAGTCAGGTATTAACATCTGTAAATTCCGGCCAAGCTTATTTGTATGGTTTTAATGCAGGTTTCGATTTTAAAATCAGTGATATGTTTACGCTTGCTTCTTACATCACATATACCTATGGCAGAATTGAAACCGATTCATCAGCCTATCCGTTAGACCATATCCCGCCTGTTTATGGTAAAACTTCATTTACGTTCAAAAAGGGTAAAATCCATACAGAAGTTTATGCCCTTTACAATGGTTGGAAACGTATTGAAGATTACAATATTGTTGGTGGTGAAGACAATGAGCAATATGCTACCGCAGATGGAATGCCTTCTTGGTATACAATTAATTTAAAGGCTGGATATAAGGTTAAAGATTGGCTGGAAGTGCAAGCAGGTTGTGAAAACATTTTAGATTTAAACTACCGTGTTTTTGCTTCAGGTATTAGTGCTCCCGGACGAAATGTATATGTAACCTTGAGGACTCGGTTTTAATCTATAACTTTACTCCATACAAACAAATCAAACATTATGAGTCTATTTTCAAAATTTTTCGGTGGTAATAAAAGTGAAGGAGCAGGCGGTGGTGCCGGCCGTGCCCAGGCTTTTATTCAAAAATTAACTAACGACCTCAACCTAACACCTGATCAGGTGACAAAAGTTGAAGCGGCAATAAGAGAGTTTTTCATGGAAAAGAAACAGCATAAACAAGCCGGAGATAAAGGCGGAATGCAGGAAAGTAAGCAGGATTTTAAAGATGATATCCTTGCAGCACTTACGCCGGAACAGCAACAAAAATTTATGAATAATATTCAAACTTATAAGCAAATGCTAAAAGGTTAACCGGTAAATCCGGGAAGCTTGTTGCTTCCCGGATTTTTTTTAGTAGTCACATAAAAGTAAATTTTTGCTACTTTTACGGTTGAAACAAATACACACACACTTATATGATAGATTTAATCCTTTCTCCCGTGTTGCTATTCGGCTCCAACGAAGCAACCATTCACATGCCTGAGGGCTTATCAAAAGCTTTGATAGCAATGCATTCAGGTTGGCGCTATGTAATTTTAGTGTTAATGATTTTAGCCATCATTTACGGCAAACAAACTGCTTCAGGAAAAAAAGCATTTGAAGGTGCAACTAAGAAAATGGGTATGTTTACTATGATAGCAATGGATATTCAATTGCTCGTGGGATTAGTCCTTTATTTCTTTTTTATAGCTTCACAAACAAATTTCAAAATTGGTAAGCTTACCGATCAACTTGGTGTAGGCCAATTTAGAACCATTGCTGTTGAACATGCAATAGGTATGATGATTGCACTTGTTTTGGTGCACGTTGGATATGCAAAAGCTAAAAAAGCACTTAATGATACAGAGGCGGGCAAAAAACAATACATCTATATGTTAATTGCCTTAATCATTATATTACTTTCAATTCCATGGCCATTTATGCATCCTGAACGTGGATGGTTCTAAGATAACATCATTAAAAAAGCCCATCATGTTTGCGCAGGATGGGCTTTCTTATTTTTATAAACTCAATACTAATCGTAAAGCTCGCAAACACGCGTTAGGCCTTTTGCGTCGATAATAGTAATTGCGTGGTTATTGGTAGTAATTAAACCTTCATCCTTCAAGTCTTTTAGCACCCTTATTGCTGTTTCCTTAACGGTACCAACATACGAGGCCAAATCTTCTCTTGTTATGCTAACCACACCTTCTAAGTTTTTATCATCTTTATAAGATTCGCTTAAAAGTAACAAGGCTTCTGCAATACGTCCTCTCACCGGTTTATAAGCAATGTCAGCCATTTTCTCAACGGTTTGGTCAATTGTAGTTGTTAATAATTGTACCATACCTTCTGAAAATCGGCTGTTTTCTCGAAACAATTTTAGGATTACTTCTTTTGGAACGAAGCAGATAACAGCATCTTCTATTACTTCAGCACTAACTGCATAAGTAGAGGAAGAAAGCATTGCGCCGTAGCCTATAAAGTCGCCGGGGGTTACAATTTTTAATATCTGTTCCTTGCCGTCTGACGCTTGTTTGTATAGTTTAACCTTGCCTGCATTTAAGCAGTAAAGCCCGTAAGCATAGGCGTTTTCGTGGAAAATTGTTTGCCCTTTTTTATATAATGCGCACGTTTTATTTTCATTGACATAATCAGTTTCCTCGAGGTGACAAAAGTGAAAAAGTGATTTGCCTCTGGTTTTACAATGCTCGCAATCTGGAGTCGGGATTTTGGTTTGCATAATCATTGAACAAGTTTTGGCCTGAATAAATTCTTTTAAAGGTACTATAATTTGTTGTGTGCAGCAAATTTGTTCAGGTTACGTTGCATTTGCCATGAAGTCAACTTTATCCATATTGTAGGCCAACAAAGGAATTTGACTATATAATGCAATATTGCGTGTAACACTCATATGAAAAATTGTAGAAAACAAACCTTGATTATGCGTTACCATGCATATCATATCTACACTGTTGCGTGTGGCAAATTTTTTAATACCTTCGGTGATGTTTTTTTCTGCCGGAAAATGTAATTGCAGCATTTCGGATTCTAATTCTTTTCTAAACCGATTTTGCAGTTTATCAATTGCACCTTTATTGTAAGTAGATGCATCTTGTATAAAGTGAACGCCATGTACAATCGCATTATATTTTTCGGCAAATTTTAATAAATATGTTATGATATCATTGTCATAATCTGTTCCTTCAAAAGGAATCATTATATTTTTAAACTTAATGTCTTCACCACTTTGTGGAACTGCTATTACTGGAATATTAGAACGTTTTATGATGTTCCAAGTAACGGTACCAAACAATCGATCTTCCATGCTATTAGCACCTTGGGTGCCAATTACAATTAAATCTGTATTATTATGTTTTGCAATATCTAAAATTGTTTCTGTAGCAAACCCCAATACTACTTTGGTATTAATTTTATATCCATCAAACTTCGATTGATGCTTGGCAATAAATGCACTCATTTGTTCTTCAGAACGATGTTGTTGTGCATTAATTAATTCTTGCATCATAGTTGGAGGCATATGCTCATCGGCATAAGGCATATGGCATGCATGCACAGCCAATATAGTTGCATTGCTTCTTTCTGCAATAGAAACAGCTAAGTGCACGGCATTTGCAGAATTGTCCGAGAAATCGGTTGGAACCAAAATGTTACTTATTTGGGTCAATGGTAATTCTGATTTTTTCATGCTTTTCACAGTTGTTTTATGGTTACTTCGTGAATTAGAGTATTTCGAAGACGGGTTGCGTTGTAATTCGTCCGACATATTTATCTGATTTAACTAACTCAAAAGTCACTTTTAATTAACTCCATAACCATGATAAGGCTCAAAACGAATGGTGATTTTAGTCATCGTTTTTGTTTTGATTTATATTAAGAATGATTGGCTGCAGGATTTATATCAAAAAAAAGCAGCCTCGTTGAAAATTTCAACGAGGCTGCTTTTATATTTAACGTAAATTTAATTTACCATTCTTCTTCTTTAGGTGCTACAACAGGTTTTACTTCTGTTTCCAGTGATAAAACCAAGTCTTGCATAAATTTATCGATTTGAATCAGATAGCCGATTACGGTTTCATCTTTTTTGAATTGTTCCTCATTAATCCATTTCTCGATACCGAAATAGGAATTGCCTTGCACATTTATTTTGGTAACGGTATACTTGAAACGGCCATCGCGGAACTGTAAAGTGAGGTAATAGTTAATTTGACCGGATTTTACTTCTTGATTTTTTTCTTTGCGGGTAATTTGAAATTGGTGCTTAATTTCTATAATTCCTTCCTCTTTGCTTTGGCTTTTTATAGCTTGGCTGGGACTAACGTAAAAGGTTTTCATCCATGCCATAGCTACATTGTAGAGCGAATCGGTAGCAATGCCCGGAACCTGAATAACATCGGTATAGGTTACGAGTTTAGAGGTTTCATCAACCGGAAAATAAGGAACTTCCAATTCGGCAGCCTTTTGCGCGGTTGCTGCAAATCCGGTAATAACGGCGATAACAAGCAATAGTTTTTTCATTTGATACTTCTAATTTTTATACGAAGATACTTGTCAAAAATGATACCACATCCTACCGCATTAATTTTATGCACATTTTATGCAGTTCCCGTTTCCAAAACTTGAATTGTTGATGCCTTTATTTACCTTTGCACAAAACTTAAGCACATGAGTTCTCAATTTTTTATCGGTTTAGTAATTACTTGTTACGTTTTGGTTGTTAGTGGCTTGTTTGTGATTAATTATATCAAAAGCAAACGCGGCGGCGACGGCGGACATTAATCTGCTTTTGTATAATAACCTTCCTTAATCCGGCTTTGCTGTCCGGAAACTTCATTTTTGTGTATTTAACCTGATTTTTACCGCTTTTACGGGCTGTTTTTGATGTTGTATTAAGCCCTAAATGGGTGCAATATTGCAAATCCCCAAATATGTGTAAATAATGTTGAAATTCCGTGCATAAAATACACGCGAAATACCTTAAAAACTTAGGTTTTCAGCTCGTAATTGTGTAATTTTGTGCTACAATAAATTAATTGTAAAAATACCCGGTAATTCCCGGTAAAATCTACTTCCGAAAGGATAAAAATTATGGAAAAAGAAGAAGCAGGAGTTGTAAAACAACAGTCAACCTACACAGCAGAAAATATTCAAGTTTTAGAAGGTCTCGAAGCAGTTAGAAAACGACCTGCAATGTATATTGGTGACACCGGTTTTAAAGGTTTGCACCATTTAGTTTATGAAGTTGTAGATAACTCCATAGATGAGGCGTTGGCAGGCTATTGTCGCAACATTACCGTAAGCATACTTCCCGGCAACAGTATTCGTGTGAAGGATGATGGTCGCGGTATTCCAACTGAAATACATAAAAAAGAGAATAAATCTGCTTTGGAAGTGGTAATGACCGTATTACACGCAGGAGGTAAGTTCGATAAAGATACTTACAAGGTATCAGGTGGTTTGCATGGTGTGGGTGTAAGTTGTGTTAATGCATTATCTATCCACCTTGAAGCGGAAATTCACAGAAATGGCAAAATTTTTAAGCAAGAATACAGTGAAGGAAAACCGTTATACGCCGTAAAGGAAACCGGTGTTTCTGATATAACAGGCACCTATGTAACATTTAAACCGGATGATACCATTTTTACCATCACTGAATTTAAATATGAAACACTGGCCGCCAGATTGCGCGAATTAGCTTTCCTAAATCGTGGAATCAGCCTATCATTAACTGATGAACGCGTTAAAGATGAAGATGGTAATCACCCTTCAGAAGTGTTTTTAAGCGAAGGTGGACTAATTGAATTCGTAAAATATCTTGACGCCACACGCACATCAATCATCCCTGAACCAATTTATGCAGAAGGTTCCAGAGATGGCGTTCAGGTTGAATTAGCATTGCAATACAATGATTCTTATAACGAGAATATTCACTCGTATGTAAATAACATCAATACAATTGAAGGTGGAACACACGTAGCCGGCTTCCGACGTGCGCTTACTAGAACGTTTAAGGCGTATGGCGACAGAGAAGGTATGTTCGAAAAAGCGAAAGTGGAAATTTCGGGTGAAGATTTTCGTGAAGGACTTACCGGACTAATTTCTGTGAAAGTGCCTGAACCGCAATTCGAAGGGCAAACCAAAACAAAACTTGGAAATAATGAAGTTTTAGGTATTGTTGATACCATTTCAGGCGAAATGCTCAATAATTATCTTGAAGAAAATCCTAAACAGGCAAGGTTAATTATTGGAAAAGTAGTTTTAGCTGCACAAGCAAGGATTGCAGCTAGAAAAGCTAGAGAATTAGTGCAACGTAAAAGTGCATTTGGTGGTGGTGGTTTACCGGGTAAATTAGCCGATTGCACCGAAAAATCGGCCGAAAAATGTGAATTATATCTTGTGGAAGGGGACAGTGCGGGTGGAACGGCAAAACAAGGTCGTAACAGAATATTTCAGGCAATTTTACCTTTGAGAGGCAAGATTCTAAACGTTGAAAAAGCATTAGATTATAAAATATTCGATAACGAAGAGATAAAAAATATTTTTACTGCATTGGGTGTTATGCCCGGTGAGGATAAAACTTTGGATACCACTAAGTTGCGTTATCACAAAATCATCATCATGACGGATGCCGACGTTGACGGTAGCCATATCACGACATTAATTTTAACGTTTTTCTTTAGAAAATGCTATGAATTAGTGCAACAAGGTTATATCTACATTGCAACACCACCACTTTATCTCGTTAAAAAAGGTAAAGACCAAACATATTGCTGGAACGAAGAAGACAGAAAAGCCGCTACTGCAGAATTTGCAAAAGGCGGTAGTGAAAATTCTGTTCACGTGCAACGATACAAGGGTTTGGGAGAGATGAATGCAGAGCAACTCTGGAGTACAACCATGAACCCGGAAACAAGAACATTACGTCGAGTTACAATTGATAGCGCTGCTGAAGCCGATCACGTTTTCTCTATGCTTATGGGAGAAGATGTTCCACCTCGTCGCGAATTTATCGAAGCCAACGCGAAATACGCTAACCTCGATATCTAATAAATTAGATTTTTAAGCTGATTTTACTCGTTGTTTTATAGTCCTATATTTATTCCCATTCGGAATACTAATGGACTGTAATACAATGAGTTAGCACCGTGCAGTACATCGTATAATGCCATAATCTGGAATTTGGCATTATCGGATATGTAATAATTATATCCACCGCCTAAAAATAGGGCAGGAACAGCTCCTGAAAATTCACCCAAATTGGCATCTTCATATTTAAATTTATACCAGGCATATTCATATTCGACATGCGCAAATAAGCCATAAACAAGGTCGTGCTGCAAAAATACACGCGGGCCGTAAACATATCCTTTGTTGTCAAAGGTGATGGTTGGATCATTATAGTTCTGACTGAAATACTGATAAGTAAAGCCAACACCAGCTGTAAACATATCGGTAACTTTATAACCAACTATTGGCGATACCTCAACATAGGTAGATGCCCCAAACTGCGCACCTAAATTACCACCAACTACAATCCTGTCCTGCCAGTCGTTACTTTTAGAACTGCTGTTATCGCCGGTTTCATCGTCGTTTTTGGGTGCTGTTTGGTCTTGTTCTGTTGTTTCTATTGGTTGAGTTTGCGCATATATTGTGGAAGATGCAAACGATATTACGAAGGTAAAAACGGTTATGATTTGAAATTTACGCATATGCCTGATTGGTTATAATTACGTTGTAAAATTAGATATTATCTCTTTGATGCTTCATTTATGAGCAATAATTGTTCCTTTCTTGTTCGGTTTACTAAATAGATAGCGTGTTTCACACTAAAAAACGCCAATTTTGCATAAAACTTGTATTTCGCATATGAATTCTGCTCTACTTTTACCATCGTATATGAAATTCCTCAAGGCTATTTATAGATTGAAGGTAGATTGGTTGTTGTTGATATTTTTCATTCTATTAATGATTTTGCCATTTATTTTACTAGGCAAATCCACAACAATGCATGCTTCTGCCCCCAAATTTGCTATGGTAGATGATACCATACCTCAACTTATTGTAACGATGGAAATGGATACATTAAGTGAAGATTTCCCTGCAATTTATTCGCCGATTACTATTGCGTTGAGCACGATTCCAACCGATACAGTTTTAATTCTTGTGTTTCCCGATGCACAACTAAACGCCGGCGCAGGAGTTGGATTAGTTGATACTTTGGTATTTTCACCGTATCCCGCTGCGCTTGTAACTAAAGAGGTTAAAGTGAAGCCTTTTGACGATGAACTTTATGAAGGCTTACATTCCGGTATGGTTTCATTTATTTTAATTACAACAGATACTGTTTACGACGATTTTTCAATAGCTGATATTACCTATTTTATATTTGATAATGATTTACCTCCGGGTATAAACCAAAGTATTCCTGTAGATACATTTTTAACTGAAGGATTAACCGGTTTTGATTTATTATTTGCATTAAATTCTATTCCCACTGATACCGTATTAATTACAATTGACCCCGATGACCAATTGCGCATAACCGGCATTCCGGGTGAAGCGGTAACACTGCTTTTTGAACCAAATGCATCAGCATTATCATATAACGGAATTGGTATAAGAGCTGTTGATGATGTTATGTATGAAGGTATGCATAATGGCTTAATCCAATTTACAATAACCACAGATGATACTAATTATGCTGATTTTGTAATTGATGATGTTGTATATGAAATAGTTGATAATGATAACGAACCCGGAATTAATTACACTGAGCCCGATACTTTGGAAGTAATTGAAAACTTAGGAGAAGTATCCGTTGCCATTGCATTAAATGCAGTTCCGGTTGACACCGTTTTTATTACCGTAATTCCTGATGCTCAATTGCGTATTATTGGCGGCCCCGGTGAATCGTATGACTTAGTGTTCGCTCCAAACGCATCTGCTTTAAACGATCACATTGCTATAATAAAAGCGTACGATGATGCACTTTTTGAAGGACCGCATAACGGAACTGTCAGTTTTGAAATAACTACAACAGATGCCGATTATGCCGATCTAATAATTGATGATTTCACTATTGCTATTACTGATAATGATTTACCTCCAGGTATTGTAATTGTTGACACAACAGCTTTGGCCGGCTTGGAAGGCGATTCACTTTACTTTTATGTAAATCTCACAAGCATTCCTGAATTCACAGTAACCATAAATTTCGACCCGGATATCAATTTAGATTTAGGTAAGGGAAAAGATGCAGATATTAACCTTAAATTCAAAGAAGACAGTGCATTAATTGCCAAAGAAGTGAAGGTAATTATGTTTGATGATCCTATTTTTGAAGATTTACATATCGGTACAATTGTTTGCAGCATAACTACAAGTGATACTATTTACGACAACTATATTATTCCTGACATTATTGTATCTATTACAGATAATGATGTAGTTGCTATTGTTAATTTTAATCCTGAGCAGTTTAACGTATTTCCAACTGTATCAAGCGGTATTTTTTCATGTGAAATTAGCGATGCGCTTTTTGGTGGAACCTATACTGTATTTGATGTTACAGGCAAAATGGTAAAGAGTGGAAGCCTAGTGCAATCTATGGATTTATCGGCATTGTCGAGCGGTTCATATATTATTTTGGCTGCTCGAAACGATGTGCAATATTATCAAAAGGTAATAATTTCGAAATAAGCTCCAATTTCAATAAACGGTGACGTAAGTCATTTTTACGCGCATTTAATAAGCATAGCTTTGGGCATTATTTTGCATCATGCACCAAGTTAAGTCAGTGTTAAAGGAGTCGCCTGCCAAAACAAACTGCTATCATTGCGGTGATGTTTGCACAGATACATCATTTCACATTGAAGAAAAATATTTTTGTTGTTTTGGATGCAAAACTGTTTATGAGATTCTGAGTCAAAACGACTTATGTTCCTATTACGATATGCAGGAACACCCGGGATTACCACAAAAAAATAAAGTTGCTTCCAATAAATATACAGTATTAGATAAGCAAAGTGTAAGAGAAAAATTTATTCGTTTTGCCGACGGTAATCAAACGCATGTTAATTTTTATTTACCAACTATGCATTGCAGTTCTTGCATTTGGTTACTCGAGCACATGCATCAGATGAATCCTGCCATTTTACAATCACGTGTTGATTTCCCGAAAAAGGAAATTACGCTTGTTTTTGATGAGCAAAATATTTCACTGGGACAAGTTGCGGCGCTATTAGATACTGTTGGATATGAACCATTGCTGAGTTTACAGGATATTGAAAAAAAGCCTGAAAAGCAAATACAAAAATCGCGATTAATTAAAATAGGTATTTCCGGATTTGCTTTTGGAAATGTTATGATGATGGCGTTTCCTGAATATTTATCAGGCGGCAATGTGGAAGATGCATCACTTCAACTTTTATTCCGTTATTTATCATTGTTTCTGGCATTACCGGTATTTTTTTATTGCGCAAGCGAATTTTATATTTCTTCATGGAAAAGTATCCGCAATAAATTTTTGAATATTGATGTGCCTATTGCATTAGCTATAATTTTTACCTTCGGAAGAAGTTTGTATGCTGTTTTTGTTGAACATACAGGAGGGTATTTTGATTCAATGACAGGCATTGTATTTTTTATGTTGGTGGGAAGATATTTTCAGGATTTAACCTATAAAACAATTTCTTTTGATCGCGATTATAAGTCGTATTTTCCATTATCAGTTGCATTAATAAGTGATGCCGGTGAACAGCAAATTCCGTTATCGGAAATTAAAGCAGGCGATAAAATTGTAGTGCGCAATTGTGAATTAATTCCTGCCGATGCTTTATTAATTAAGGGAAGTGGGAATATAGATTATAGTTTTGTAACCGGTGAAGCAGAACCGGTAAATAAGGGTATTGGCGAATTAATTTATGCGGGTGGAAAGCAAGTGGGCTCTGCCATTCAGCTTAGTGTTATAAAACCGGTTGCACAAAGCTACCTCACTCAATTATGGAATAATATTGATGCAGGACATAAGGTAGATGAGCGCAAAGATTTTGTTCAAACATTAGGTAGGTATTTTGCAATAGTAATTTTAATTATTTCTGCGATAGCAGCATTATTTTGGATTTCCCAAGGTGATTTACACAGAGCAGCAGTTGCATTTATTACACCTATGATAGTGGCTTGCCCTTGCGCTCTTTTATTATCCGCCACTTTTACAAACGGAAATGCCATAAGGTATTTTGGCAATTTTGGTATTTATTTAAAAAATGCACAAGTAATCGCATCATTTAATAAGATTAACACTATTGTTTTTGATAAAACAGGAACTTTAACACAATCAAATACAACAGCTACCACATATTCGGGAACTACATTATCTCAGGAAGAAAAGGATTTAATTGCAGCGGTTGCCGTTCAATCAACGCATCCTTATAGCCGCGCCATAGCAAATTTACTCGGCAAAAATATGCACGTAGTAGTGAATGATTTTAAAGAAATTACAGGTCAAGGTGCAAAGGCAATTGTTAATTCGCAAGAAGTATTAATTGGGTCGGCAAAATTTGTTGGTTTCTCGGGTAATTTAATTGGCGACCACGGTGTGGCTTATGTTGCAATTAATGGGGAAATTAAAGGACATTTCAATTTTGCCAATCGCTATCGCGACGGATTCGATAAAATGATGGCGATATTGGGAAAAAAATACAACCTATTCTTGCTAAGCGGCGATAACAACAGTGAAGAAAAATATCTGCAAGCATATTTTGATAAAGGTAAATTGCTATTCGAGCAGTCGCCTCATGATAAATTGGCATTTGTAAAAAAATTGCAACACAATCAACAACATGTAATGATGTTGGGTGATGGATTAAATGATGCGGGCGCTTTGCAACAAAGTGATGTTGGAATTGCAGTTAGTCAACACAGCAATTTTACCCCGGCAAGTGATGTAGTAATGGACGTAAATCAGCTCACGCGCTTACCAAAGTTGTTTGCATATGCTAAAGCAGCAAAATGGATTATAACGGGCAGTTTTATTTTGTCCATTATATACAATGTAGTTGGTTCGTATTTTGCCTTGCAAGGCATGCTATCACCGGTTATTGCAGCCATTCTGATGCCTTTAAGTACGATTACAATTGTAAGTTTTACTACAGGTATGACCACCTTAGCTGCAAAAAAATTACTTCGCAAGTAAACCAATCCTTTCCAATCTCTCCAAGATTCATGTGATTGAATTGTTCAAAGTTTTCTGAATGGTGACTTTAATCACCATTGCATGTGAAGTAAATCATCAATAGCCAAGTGATACAATGGCAACTTAGCGTCTTATTATGAGTGTAATAATTCTGTTGATTGGAGCAAGTATTTTGGTAGCCGGTGGGTTCCTATTCGCGTTCGTATGGTCTGTAAAGAGCGGACAATTTGAAGACGATTATACACCGGGTGTCAGAATTTTATTTGATGACCAGAAGTCTAAAACTCAACCAAACCCAATTACTAAATCTAAAAAGTAACGTATGGATTACGTAAAAGTCAGTTATGACAACAAAATTGTAAAACACTTTGCTATAGCAACAGTGTTTTGGGGCATTATTGGAATGACCGTAGGATTGTGGATTGCGCTGGAACTGGTGTTCCCCCAACTAAATATGGGTGTGCCTCAGCTTACCTTTAGTCGCGACAGACCGATACACACCAATGCGGTGATTTTCGCATTTGTGGGCAATGGTATATTTATGGGTGTATATTATTCATTGCAACGTTTATGTAAAACGCGCATGTTTAATGATACATTAAGTAAAATCCATTTCTGGGGTTGGCAATTAATTATTGTATTGGCAGCACTTACGCTTTCGATGGGTATTACAACGTCAAAAGAGTATGCAGAATTAGAATGGCCAATCGATATCTTAATTACTTTGGTATGGGTTATTTTCGGTATTAACATGATGGGTACCATTATGGTAAGGCGGGAGCGTCATATTTATGTTGGTATTTGGTTTTACATCGCCACTTTGGTAACAGTAGCTATGTTACACATTGTAAATTCATTAGCTATTCCGGTTTCACTTACCAAAAGTTATTCAATGTTTGGAGGTGTGCAGGATGCATTAGTGCAGTGGTGGTATGGGCACAACGCCGTTGCGTTTTTCTTAACAACACCTTATTTAGGCTTGATGTATTATTTCTTACCAAAAGCTGCAAATCGTCCGGTTTATTCCTATAAATTATCTATCGTTCACTTTTGGACTTTAATTTTCTTATATATCTGGGCTGGTCCTCACCATTTATTATATACAGCATTGCCACATTGGGCACAAACATTAGGAACAGCATTTTCAATAATGTTACTTGCTCCATCTTGGGGTGGTATGGTAAACGGTTTACTTACACTTCGCGGCGCATGGGATAAAGTTAGAGAAGATGTAGTATTAAAATTCATGGTTGTTGCAGTAACAGCTTATGGTATGTCAACCTTTGAAGGACCGATGTTATCGCTTAAAAATGTTAATGCAATTGGTCACTTTACCGACTGGATAGTTGCACACGTGCACGTTGGTGCATTGGGCTGGAATGGCTTCCTTACATTCGGTATTTTATATTGGTTAATACCAAGAATGTGGCGAACAACCATATACTCAAAATCATTGGCAAATTTCCATTTCTGGATTGGTACTTTAGGTATATTAGTTTATGCAGTTCCAATGTATTGGGGCGGATTTACACAGGCATTAATGTGGAAAGATTTTAATCCTGATGGACAACTTACATATACATTCTTAGAAACCAGCACTCAATTAAAAGGGATGTACGCATTGCGGTCAATTGGCGGTACATTATATTTAATTGGTGTGTTTATGATGGCATACAATTTATTTAAAACTGCAGCTCAAGGTTCATTCTTAGCGAACGAAGAAGTTGAAGTTCCTGAAATGCCAAAAAAATATAATAAACCAAGAAGTGAATTCTGGCACCGACCATTAGAAAGAAGACCAATTCAATTTATGGTGCTTGCTTTAATAATGGTAATAATTGGTGGTGTTGTTGAGTTAGTACCTACATTCTTAATTAAATCGAATGTGCCAACAATTTCAAGTGTTAAACCATATACACCACTCGAATTACAAGGCCGTGATATTTATGTTCGCGAAGGATGTTATACTTGTCACTCACAAATGGTGCGTCCATTTAGAAGTGAAACAGAACGCTATGGCGAATATTCAAAAGCCGGCGAATTTGTGTATGATCACCCATTCCAATGGGGTTCAAAAAGAACAGGACCGGATTTAGCACGCGAAGGTGTGGGTTGGTTAAAGAAACCGGATTCATGGCATTATATACATATGTTAGATCCGCGCTCTCTTTCAACCGGAAGTATTATGCCTGCATATCCTTGGTTGCATGAAGATGAAATTGATACAGCGTCAACTCCTGCAAAAATTAGAGTTATGCAAAAACTAGGTGTGCCTTATGAAGAGGGATACGACCAAATTGCAAACCAAGATTTAATGAAACAAGCAGATGCTATTGCAGCAAGTTTAAAAACTGATAATATCGAAACAGCAAGCAACATGGAAATTATTGCCTTAATTGCATACCTCCAGCGCTTGGGTGTAGATATTAATGCTGAAACTAATTCACAACAATCAGAAAAATAAAAATTATGAGTTTCACTTATTATTTATCAGATATAGATGGTGTGAGTATCTACCCGATAATTTCACTATTCATCTTCTTTATATTCTTTATTGGATTATTTGTTTGGGTTTCTAAATTGGATAAGTCATCCATCGATGAAATCAGCAATATCCCATTAGATAAAAACAATAATCAATTAAAAAATTAAAAACATTGAGATGAAAAACAAAAAACTCAATGCCGGATTATTGCTAACAGGATTATTCTTGTTCTCCGGTTCACCAATTTGGGCGCAGGCTGCAGCCGACGCACCTCGTAATTGGTATTTAACTGATACAACTTTTTGGATTTTAATTGCCGTTGCTGCTATATTGTTTTATGTAATTTATGCACTGGCAGAAGTAGTAATTTGGGGCGGACAAAAACGCATCAATGAAATGAAGAATAAAAGTGGCAATTTAAAAACGCTACTTGTAATTGCTGTTTGTTTATTTGCGTCTTCTGACATTGATGCACAAGCGGTGGCAACAACTGCAGTTGCATCTTCCAATTCATTTTGGCAAAGTGAATATTTACCCTTGTATATTTTGTTGGTAATTGAAATTGCAGTAATTGCATACCTAACTTTAATGTTGGTACAACTCAGCAAAAAAGAACAAATTGCTGAGGTAGGCAAATATGAAACCTGGGTTAGCAAAATTTGGGACAAATGGAACTACAAAGTGCCAATTGAACGCGAAGCTGAAATGCTTATCGAAGATCATGATTACGATGGCATTCAAGAGTTGGATAACACCATGCCACCATGGCTCCAATATATCTTCCTTTTTACTATCGGTTTTGCAATAGTTTACTTATGGTATTATAACTGGGGTTCCGGTTTAGCACAAGAAGAGGAATATGTTGCCTCTCTTAAAAAAGCAGAAATTGAATTAGCAGCATATTTGGCAACGGCTGCGGAACAGTATGATGAAAATTCAGTTATCTTGTCTACCGATGCTGCGGTATTAAACGGCGGTAAAATTACTTTCAATCAATTTTGCAGCGCATGCCATACCGCAACCGGTGGAGGTAGCGAATCAGCACCAAATCTTACCGACGATTATTGGATTCACGGTGGTAAAATAAACGATTTGTTTA
>JANMLV010000050.1:0-1929 GCA_031372705.1 Bacteroidota bacterium
CTACAGCCTGGGTTTCGTCGACCAGATAGCCAATAGAAAGCGATTTAAGGCCATAAGCCTCGAGTGGAATCATCATAGCCTTGCCATTTTGCTCCACAATTTTCGGTTTTGCGTCTTTCAGGCCTAACATGAGCGGAATGGACGGACCGTAAATATCCGCATCCATAATACCCACTTTTGCACCGGTTTTGGATAATCCCAGCGCCAGATTTACCGAAACGGTAGATTTTCCAACGCCTCCTTTGCCCGAACAAACGGCAATAATATTTTTAACACCGGGCAACAATTGCTCATTATTACTTCGAACTGAAGAAACGCGTGAGCTCATATTGATATCCACAATTGCTTCTTTATCCACAAGGTGTTTGATGGCATTCATGCAGGCGCGATGGATTTCTTCCTTCATGGGACAAGCCGGCGTGGTAAGTTCAACGGTAAAACTGACCTGTTTTCCGTCAATCTTCACGTCTTTAACCATTCCCAGGGTTACAATGTCCTTGTGTAAATCGGGGTCATCTACATTGCGGAGGGCGTCTAAAACTCGTTTTTCGGTAATTTCCATATATATAATAAAGGTCAAAGTTAGTGTGTGTAGAACAAAATTGTGGTGCGAATGGTTTGAAAGATGTCGATAAAAAAACATTCGGGTGGCTTGTATGTTCGGCAGAAAATTATCTTTGCACCGAAGTAAACTGTTGAGATGGCTAAAAATTTAATGATTGTGGAGTCGCCTGCGAAGGCAAAAACGATAGAAAAGTTCCTCGGGAAAGATTTTGTTGTAAAGTCTTGCTACGGCCATATCCGCGACCTGGAAAAGGCAAATTTCGGTATCGATTTTAATAATAATTACGAGCCAAAATATGTGGTTTCACCCGATAAGGAAGCCCTGGTTAAGGAACTGAAGAAGCTGGCGAAAAGTGCTGAAGAAATTTGGTTAGCAACGGATGAGGACCGCGAAGGAGAAGCAATTTCGTGGCATTTATGTGAGGTTTTGGGACTAAATGCGAAAAATGCCAAACGGATAGTTTTTCATGAAATCACCAAAAAAGCCATTCAAAGTGCGGTTGAAAAACCGAGGTTTATTAATATCGACTTAGTTGATGCGCAGCAAGCACGCAGAATATTAGATAGAATTGTAGGTTTTGAGCTTTCGCCATTGTTGTGGAGAAAGATAAATATGAAGACTTCACTGTCGGCAGGTCGCGTGCAAAGTGTGGCTGTGCGGGTGTTGGTTGAGCGTGAATTAGAAATAAATGCGTTTAAAAGTGCATCGAGCTATAAAATCACTGCTAATTTTATTGTTAAAGATGATGCAGGAAGAGCATATACGTTAAAAGCCGACTTACCCGAACGTTTTGAACAAGAAGGTGATGCCGAAAAATTTGTGAACGAATGTAATGGCGCCAAATTTGCTGTTGCCAATATTGCGGTAAAACCTGCAAAACGCACCCCATCTGCACCGTTCACTACTTCAACTTTACAGCAAGAAGCATCTACAAAACTTGGATTTTCGGTTTCCAGAACCATGGTCATCGCTCAAAAACTTTACGAAGAAGGGCATATCACTTACATGAGAACCGATTCCGTAAATCTTGGAGAGCAGGCAATTGAAGCTGCTAAAGCAGAGATTATTAAAAACTACAGCGACAAATATTCTAATCCCCGAAAATTCAAAACCAAATCGGCAGGCGCACAAGAAGCCCACGAGGCCATCAGACCAACTTACATGGAAAACCATGAAATTGAAGGCGAATTTGATGCAACACGTTTATATAAATTAATTTGGAAACGCACTATGGCATCGCAAATGGCAGATGCAGAGTTGGAAAAAACAATTGTTGATATTGATATTTCCACCAGAAAAGAAAACTTGGTTGCCAAAGGTGAAATTATAAAATTTGATGGTTTCTTAAAAGTATATACCGAAGC
>JANMLV010000051.1:0-5977 GCA_031372705.1 Bacteroidota bacterium
AGCGGAGACATGTCCGAGCAGCGGTTCTTGCGGCAAAAAAAAATCAATTAATCTCGCACAACCCTGCGACAATTGGCACACGAAAAATTCGAAATAAATGTCATGCAGATTCGTAGCACGCAGGGTTAGGCCGGTATTCTATTTTTTAATTGTTGCCGGAACCCTGCTTGGAAAGTAATTAGTAATTCCGGCTCAACTATGATAATATTTTCAGTTGATACACATTGCTGAATAATTTCATGAAAATCGACTCCAATTTCACGTTTCCGGCAAATGACATAGGATGTGGTAAAAGGGGTTTGAATGAGTTCCTATAATATGGAGACGAATTGCAATTATTGGCATTTAATTGATGATTATTATACCATTGTTTATTCCCCTTATTGTTTCACGAAATTTTTTACCGCCATATCATTTTCAGCTACTATGCGAATTTGATAAAAACCTACCGGTAAATTGCCAATGAAATAAGTTGAAACAAACGCGTTCGCAACATTTTCTGCTATAATTTTTCCTGAAATATCTAAAATGCTGTAATTATAATGTTCAACCGGCGACTGAATGATAATATAATCTGTAGCCGGATTTGGATAAAGTTCAAATGTTGTACTCATTAATCTCTCCTCCTGCTTGCAGGTTACATTTACAGATATGGCATTTGAATTTTTAAAGCAACCGGTTGCCATTTTTGTAACGCGACATTTGTAATTTCCTGTTGTTGTAGCAATATAATTAATTGATGTAGCGCCCGGAATAACTGATGCGCCTTTATACCATTGGTAACTGCACCCGGCAACAGGCAATGCACTTAAAGTAACACTACCACCCGAACAAAATGTAGTTGGACCACCGGCTGTTATTGTTGCGTTTGGATTTCCTTTTACTGTAACTATAAGCCATGAAGAAATAATGAAGCCGCAATCGCTGGTTGACTGACAGGTATAAATTGCAGACTGCGTGGCGGTATAATTTGGGCTTGTTGCTCCGGGTATATCTTCTCCATTTCTTTTCCATTGTAAAGAAGTGCCTGTGTATGAAGTGGCAGTAAGCACAACTGATTCACCTTTACAAAAGGTGAGCGGACCATCAGCAGCAACTGTAATTGATTCTACAACATCTTCATCAATTGTGCCATTACAATTATCATCTATACTGTTACATAATTCTGTAGTAGGTACACATGCAGTATTCACCAAATGAACAAACCATTGACCTTCTAGTGGATTTATTTTATCTGATACATCACCTTCCTCATCGTTATTCGCAAATCCATAAAGTAAATAATCACCATTTTCCATTTGTCTGATTATTGCACCACCATCATCACTTGCTGAACCGAGCGCATTATCCCACTCACGATTTCCCAGCGAATCAACTTTAATCAACCACATGTCCCATCCTTCAGCGTAATAAGTAGGAATTGGCCCTTCATCGGTTTTATCTGCGCCGGTGCCTACAGATGTTCCACCAAGTACATAACCGCCATCTTGCGTTTTATCAATGGATCGCAATACAGAAAAATTAGCATCAATTATTTTCGTAAATATTACAGTACCACTCGAATTTAATTGAATCATTTTATATTTAGCATTTTCATAACCACCGGTATACATGCTCGTGCCACCCAGCATAAAAGTGCCGTCCGATTCTATAATTACATCAGCTACAAACATATCAACTGTATTTTGCCATATGATATTTCCGGTATTACTCAACTGCATTATCCAGCTTCCGGATTCAGCCTGTGTTTTATCGCCGGAAATTCCTGAAAATGAAACACCCGCACAAATAAATCCACCGCCTGGTAGTGGGTGAATTACACGTGTATTATCGTTATAATTTCCCCCAATTGTATTTTGCCAAGTAATATTTCCTAAACTGTTCAATCGAATAATCCAATAGTCATAATTGCCTGGTCCACCGGTTGGAGCTTCCATTTTATCACCGGATATCGGCGAATTGGATGAACAACTGAGAATATAACCACCACCTTCCAATTGTTCGATGTAAGGTTTCATTTCAATCTCATTACCACCAATGGTATTTTGCCAGACAATATTTCCGTTTGCATCTAATTTAATTATCCAAACATCATCCGTATAATATGGACCGGTCACGTCTACCCGAGGTTCAGTTTTATCACCGGAAACAGGTGAATTAGAAACACCTGCAACAATATAACCACCATCGCTGGTTGTATTTATGCACCAGGGAATATCATTACCCGAACCACCAATATTATTTTGCCATTGTATAGCATAATTTGAATCAACTTTAACAACCCAAAAATCTTCAGCGCCATTTCCGAATTCGTTTTTATCGCCACATTCCATTCCGTTATAAGCCACTGAAACCATTACTGCTCCGCCATCAGGAGTTAATGCAAAATAACCATCATCGTTTGAAGTATTTGATGCATCACAATATAAATGTTCCCATTCAATTTCAGGTGCCTGTGCAACTACGAGTTGCAAAATAACTAATTGAACAAACAACAATGTGGTTAAACGTTTCATAATATAAGTTTTAAATTTCAATTATTGAAATGATAAATTTTTAGATGCACTTCAGTTAAAATATAAAGTTTATTAAATGTGATAAAACCTAATAATACCTCTAAGATAAAGCATTTATTTTGTGATACATAAACTTGCTACACCTGCCTATGTTTGAAGGATTTATGAGCAGTGATTTTGTGGACAGTATAATTCATAGCAGGGGTTTATTTTCAGAAGATTAAAAAGGTATTTGTAATGTGTTGGGGGCATGCCGCATTACAATTTTCCTTCGTTGCACAATACTGCTGCGGCCCCGTGCTTTTCGCTCCAAATCCTCGTCGTTCGTTCCTCACTCCTGCGGGTTTTCCGCTGCAATCACTTGCCCGGGGTTAGTTTAGGTATGACATTTTTAAATTCTACTCATAAGAAAATTGTTAGCAACAGCACGTATATTTTGAAATTTACACAACTTAAAATCTAGTTGCAATTCATTCTATCATTATCAGCCTAAAAGCCAATCAATTACGTTCAATTTTTGTATCCCTTCAATGCTCGTATTATCAAAATCCAAAGTAAGCAAATATTTAGGGTAGTTATCCCGAATATTTCTAAATGACGAAATTTCACGGTTAAATGTTTTTTCGTCATTAACTGTGAATGCTACCTGATAGTATTCGCGCTCGTTGTTAGGTTTTTGCACTACAAAGTCAATTTCTTTGTCGTTGTTTTTGCCTGCGTAAATTTTCCCGCCTCTGCGAAGCAATTCAAAATACACCAAATTTTCCAATTTATGACCCAGGTCGGCATCATGTTTGTTGGTAGCAACAATATTTTTTAAACCCAAATCCACTAAGTAATATTTTTGATTTACGGTAAGCAGTTCTTTGCCTTTAACATCATAGCGTGGTGCAGGATACAGCACATACGATTTCACTAAAAAGTCTATATATTTATTTACAGTGTTATGTGAAATTGTTTGTGTAGAATTCATATTGAGTGCAGCCGCAATATTAGTTGGTGAAATGTTTGAACCTATGCTGTCAAATATGAAACTAACTACGCGATGCAAATTGTGTAAATTACGCAACTTATAACGCTGTGCAATGTCTTTGCCAATTACAGTATCGTAGATAGACTGTAGATAATCATTTACTAATGTTACATTGCGTTTTGCCAAGGTTACTGCCTCAGGAAATGCACTTGTGTTGAGGTATTGACGGAAAAGTCTGTCTGTGTTTTTCTCACCGCTGTAAGCCAAAACATACTCGGCAAAAGAATACGGTAATACATTTATAGCTATGTATCTTCCCGTTAGCAAGGTTGCCAATTCACTTGATAGCAAATAGGCATTTGAACCCGTAATATACAAGTCAATATTTTTTTTGGTAAACAATGCATTAACAAGTTTTTCAAAATCGTTTACGATTTGAATTTCATCTAAAAATATGTAGTATTTTTTTCTGCCGGTTACCTTTTTTAATATCTCATCATAAAGTATTGTCCACTTAGTAAGGTGCAAATTTTCTCGTTCCTCAAAATTTAGGAATACTATATTTTTGTTTAAAACGCCGGCAGAAACAAGTTCGTTTTTAAAAGCCATTAACAGCGTAGATTTCCCTGCACGCCTGATGCCTGTAACCACTTTGATGAGGTTTTGGTCTTTTAACTGACGTAGTTTTTCAAGATAAGTTTCTCGGATTATCATACAATCTTGCCATTGTTTTCAGACAAAGATAAAACCTTATTGACGAAAATATAATAAATGTTGAATTTTTGTCAATAAGGTCCTTTCTCGTTACATTCACCGGAATTTACAAAAAATGCAGTAACGCGTTATATCACACCTCAAAATCGCCCCAAGGTAACATTTAACAGCCTCGAAGATTAAATATCGGCGGACAACCCTATTCGTTTTTAGAGCTTCGTGGTGTTAATTCGGCTACAATAGCGGAGATATGTTCGAGCATTGGTTCTTGCGGCAAAATAAATCAATTAATCTCGCACAACCCTGCGACAAATGGGACTCGAAAAATTAGAAATAAATGACATGTATTACAAAAACCGGTCGCATTGTTTTGCGGGAAAATAAACTAAAATTCAGGCAATAACCACTGCTCGGTTGGAAATGGTTATGCGATATTGTGTTTGCGATAACCTTTAATCCCACCACAACCAAATGCCCTTCATTTCAATTATTGCTTGTTGCAAATCTTCAATTGTTCCCAAGCCTTGGTCAACTGAGTCGGGACAAAATTCATAAACTTCGTTTGTAAAGATTTCCATATCGGTTGGTAATTTGTTAAACTCAACCTGCAGCCAGTCCCTACCGCAACCAATTACAATGAGACCATATTTTGATTTCCATTCTGCAATTTTTTTGACAATAGCCTCGTTTTCCAAATCGTAATTAATACCATCAGTTCTTCTATAGCGCAATATGTCTAATTCGTCGGTTCCTTTTATTACGGCAATATGTTTTTGAACGACCTCGCTGCCAAATACAAATAGTAAATAACCGTTGTTGCTAAATTTATTTTTTAATTGCTTTACATAGTCAGCCGCTTTTACTTCCGGTGTTTCAGTAAAAACGCCATTAAAAACTTGGTCATTAAGAACATCTCCGGTTTCTTGGTCAATAGCAGGAAGCTGTTTTAATTCGTTTTTGGTCAAACTTTTTAATTCGGTCAATAGTTCGGTGTTGAAATTGAGTTTGTTTAGCAACTCAGTTTCAGCTTGCGTTAAACTTTTTTTTGGGGAGGACCCGAAGAGTGAAAATAGGCTCATTGTTATAATAATAATTTTGTTAGTCACTAATTATAGGTATATTCGTAATCGAGGTATTTGTAAAATTTAGACATAGGCTTTTTCATTAGCAAATGCCACCAACTCGCTTAAGGAGATTTTTCCATTCACATAGTCTCTTATTATTTCAATTCCTTTCGGAGTTGGATTAAAGCCGTCAAACATATTGCTACCTAATGCATTTGCTGTACTTTCTAAAGTTACCAGGTCTGAAAATTTTACTCCCATTATGGTCAATTCTGTTCGGTCAATTGATATGGTGGTAGACATGTTTATAAAATTAATTTCAATTACAAATTTACATTTTTTTCAGGTTTTATGCTTGGGCTACAAACAAATATTATTCAATGGTCAACGCTCCAATGCCGAAGAGATGTCCGAGCAGTGGTTCTTGCGGCAAAAAAAATAATTAATCTCGCACAACCCTGTGAAAAATGGGACACGAAAAATTCGAAATAAATGTCATTTATTAAAAAAACTGTTCGCAGGGTTTTGCCGGTTTGCATATTTAAAAGGAGGCAATAACCACTGCTCGGACATGTCTGCGGGTGTTCTTTTGGTACAATAGCGGAGACATGTCCGAGCAGTGGTTATTGCTACCCGTAAAAAATAATTAATCATAGCAAAACCCTGCGAAAAATGGGACTCGAAAAATTAGAAATAAATGACATGTATTA
>JANMLV010000079.1:0-5079 GCA_031372705.1 Bacteroidota bacterium
CCTCAAGGGAATTTATATTGTGCAACTAAACATGCTGTTACGGCTTTAAGTAAAGGGTTACGCATGGATTTATTGCCATATGGTATTAAGGTTACCAATATTTCACCCGGCTTAGCAGAAACTGAATTCAGCATTGTTCGATTTAAAGGCGATACCGAAAAAGCTGCAGGTACTTATACCGGATATCAAGCCTTATCTGCCGAAGATGTTGCTGATGTAATTTATTTTGCAGCTTCGCGACCACAACATGTGAATTTAGAAGAAATTACCATCTTGCCCACGGCACAAAGTGATGCGAGAACCGTTTTTAAACAATAGTTAACAGCATATTTAATATTATCGCTGCAACCATTTCGCATAATTGTTACGCTGCTTATCAGTTGCTGCATTTATAGGGTTTAAGGTATAGTTTACCTTGTCACTCAATTGATACACAACATCAAATTGTACAATTATGCCATTGCGATTAACTGTTATCGAAACTTTATCACCAATTTTAGCAGATTCATAAAAGGTTGTCAGCAAACCGGATTGATATCTGAAATTATTTATCGCAATTAACTCGTCATTTACATTTAATCCACTTTTTTCGCCGGCGCTTGATTGCCTAATTGTTGTAATGATATTTCTATCATTTATGGTGATGCCAAAATCTGTTTCTATTTTTCCGGAATTGCTATCAATTAATTCTAATCCAACTTTTTCAAAATAGGCATTTAAGTCAGGTTGCACCGTTCCGAAAACATGATTGGAATAAAAATTATCGAGATTTTCGCCGGCGTATTTTTCTAAAATGGATTTAAATTCAGCCTCAGTATATCCTCGATTGTTTTGTAAGTAAAAAGTTTGGTAGGCTTCACGCATCACTTCATCTAAACAATATTGGCCGGATGAATTATGAATGATTAAAATATCGAGCAACATGGTTAACAGCGCTCCACGTACATAATAATTCACTTGACTGTTATTGCTGTTTTCGTTTTGGCGATAGTATTTTATCCAAGCATCAAAACTAGCTGCAGCAACACTTTGAACGTGTTTTCCGGGAGCATTTTCAGCATCGTTGATATTTTTTTCTACCACATTCAAATATTCGCGTTCAGTTGAAATGCCGGCTCTATAAACAATTAAATCGTCGTAATAACTGGTAAATCCTTCTGCAATCCAAAGTGAGGTGGTGTAATTTTCCGAATAGTAATTAAATGGTCCTAATGCAACCGGACGCAAACGTTTTACATTCCATAAATGAAAATATTCATGTGCTGCTAAACTGATAAATTCAAGATAATTGGCACGTGGTGAATAATTAAATCGCTTAAAAATTAAACTGGTTGAATGTAAATGTTCGAGACCCCCACGCAAGGTGTTTGAGTTAAGTAAAATAAATAAATAGGATTTGCATGGGTGGTGATTAAATATTTTTACTTCGGTATCAATAACGCGAATTAAATCATCAATTATTTGTTGCTCATTGTAATTGCCTGCTCCATAAATGGCTAACTGATGTTGAACACCGGAAGCAATAAATGAAGTCTCACTATGATTGCCAATTTCTATCGGACTATCATATAATTCGTCTTTCGATTCGGCTATGCGCTCCCATTTATTATTACCAATTTGATTTAGCGATGTTGCAATTTTTGAAAATGATGCATGCGGTTTAAAATGAATTGCTATTGGTGCATCAACTTGCTCAGGGAGTAGAAATAATGCTGCTGGAATTATCGAGGCATGAGCATCATCTAACCAGCATGTGCGCACACTTTCTTCGAAAGCATATACTTCGTATTGAATAATTAAATTGTTGCCTGCATTAGCAATTATCCAAGTGTTTTTATCCGATTTTTCAATTTGCAGTTGATTACCTTCGTTGCCAAAAGCTTTGACATAATTAATGTTTTTCGCATATTCCCTGATTAAATAGGAACCCGGAGTCCAAACCGGTAACTGTAACATTAAATTCGGGTTATTATTCGATGTAATGTGCATGGTCACCTGAAAAAGGTGGGTTGCGGGATTGTCCATCGAAACGGTAAATGAAATATTTGCCATAAACTGTAATTATTTGGCAAAATAAGGAAACAAATGGCATTATTCCACTTTTATTATTTTCAACTCCACGCGTTGATTCTTTTTTCGGCCGGCTGCTGTTGCGTTATCGGCAATAGGTGTTGTTTTTCCATAGCCTTTCCACGTTAAATGGTCAGCAGGAATTCCTTTTATGGTGAGATAGTCAACCACGTTTTTTGCGCGGTCGTTCGATAACTTCTGACAAAATGCATCGTTAGGTAAACCGTTGGTATGTCCGCCAATTTCTACGTAAATATTGGGATTGGTCAGTAGAAATTCAGCCAGTGCATCTAACGAAGCAGAGCTCTCCGGTTTGAGGTCCGATTTATTGGCTTCGAAGAAAATATTATCCAGCTGAATGATTGTGCCTGCGCGGATTGGAATCATTTCGATGTCTGCAGTAACTTCACTGTAAAGTGTATCTTTTGTGCTTGTTAATTCGTCTGCTATTTCTTTTACAATATCGGCTTTAATTGTGCCGTTGGAATCAACAATTTCGCCTTCCAATTTCGTATTAATTGCAGTAATCAGTTCTTCGCGATTTAACGGCTTTGTAACAATTTCTGCTTTTAAATCAGATTTAATATCGTGTTTTATTGACTCAATCGGGTCTTCGGCATTAAAATCTAATTCATCAAATTCCAAGTTTTCATCAACCGTAGTAGTTACCGGAAAATACCCCGGTTTTTTAATGGTGACATTGTAATTATTTTCGGGAATAATAATTTGGTAATTGCCATTAGTTGTAGTTGTAATTCCTTGTGGTTCTTCACTTATTAATCCGCCAAAAGCCACGTCTGCATTAATGGGCTGCTTTGTTTCTGCATCTACAATTAAACCTTTCATTAAAGTAACGGGTTCCGGTTGTATTTCAACGGGTAGTGGTATGCGAAATAAATCGGCCTTGCCAAATGAATTTTTTGTGGATGAAAAATAGGCATAATCACCACTTGCGGGAATTGTATAATAATAGTCGTTTAGGTCTGAATTAATTTTATCGCCAAGATTAACCGGTTCGCTCCAGTTAAGCCATGTATCGTCGAGCCGCTTGCTCATAAACATATCATAACCGCCATAACCACTTTTTCCATTCGTAGCAAAATATATTGTTTTATTATCTGACGCTAAAAAAATACTGCCTTCGGTTGCAGCTGAGTTAATGATATTACCAATATTTTTAGGTTCCGACCAAACTTTATTCGATTGTAAAAAACTCACATAAATATCCATATCGCCAAACGAATCAGGCCGCTCTATTGCCATCAAAATAACATTGCCTTCTGTATTCATGTGATAACACGAAAATTCGTTGTTATTATAGAAGTCGTTTATTTTCAATGCCTTCGGAAATGCCCACCCATCAGGTGTTTTCTTCGAAATAGAAATGTCTTGCTTTACCTTTTCATAATTGTTGGCGAGTAATAATGTGCCACCATCGGAACTAATCCATGATACGTAGTTATGCTGTTCATTATTTAATGGGAATCCAATATTAATTGCTTTGCTCCACGCTCCATTTACCCACTTGGAAACATAAATGTCGTCGCGTAATTCACCACCTGTATTTTCAATGTAATTTTTTCTTGCAAAGTATAATGTTTTACTGTCGGGCGAAATAAACGCAAACATATCATCGGCATTACTATTTACCAACGGTCCTAAGTTTTCGGGGTTAGCAATTGGATTGGCATATTGTGCAACGTTCACATCTGCTTTAATTGGAATTTCGCTATCTGAAATGCCAATACAATCAATTTGATTCATCCCTAAAATTGCCTTTGTATTTAAAACGACTTTTACTTCACTAACTAAATAATCGGTTAGCGGAATAAATACGCGAAACATTCTTCCGCCTGTTGTAAATTCCGGTTTTATGGCTTCGTTTAAATAAACACTGTATTTCTTCCCTGCAGTTGTAAATAAAATAACTTCTTTAATGGAACCCGGACAATTACTTTCGCCAATAGCAATTTGTTTAACGGCTTGAGGGGATGCGAATTTTACTTGTATAAACTCGCCTGCCGGATTATCGGGTGTTGATGGCGCCCATGCAACGGCACTTTCGCCAAATGCAGGTAATTTATCGGGTTTTCCCAATACTTGTTTAGCAGCAAATTGTTTGCGCGTATATTCAGTTGAAAACCGCACCACTTCTGATGCCCATTGCACTTGCTGTGCAGAGCCGGCAAGGCCTGACAAAAACAAAAAAAGGAATATAAAATGCCTCAAATTTCGGATTTCCATTAAAACGGATTTGGGGTAAAGTTTATTTTGGTAAATGGGAATCGTCGTCTATAATTTCTTCATAATCGGTATAACCGGCTTCAGATGTGCCATCGGGACTATTCAGTTTATTTGGGCGCTTTCTGTTGAAAAGAATAGAAAACACTTCATCCGATGCTTTAATGCCTCTAAAAATGATGTTTATCATATAAAAGAAGGCGAAAAATGCAATAATATATTTGAGGATGACAGTGTTGTAAATGCGATCGATTGTCGACAATAACCAATTGTGAGGAGGTAGGTTGGCAATTTCCGGTTTAAGGATAGTAATAATAAATAACACGATACAAGCCATTAACAAGTAACCATCAAATCGCATAACACGAATGCGCTTGCGTTCGAAATTCATTACCGCCCGCCAACGATTGCGTTCTAAATTACTTGCTATGGTTGCATAAATTACAAAAGTGCCAACTATTGCGTAGGCAACTGCGGCAAGTGAATATGTTGCTTCCATGTGCGCGGCAGTAACAAGCGCTGCTAAGCTTACTAATATGTAATATCCTACTGTTTTAAAAAATAAAAATGACGAATCTTTGTTGATGCCAATGTCGTTGAGCAATGAAGAACTAACCGTTGCCACAACTTTCCATGCACTAGAGAAAATGATGTTTATTACACCCAGATAAAATATGTATTCAAATATTTCCATTACTATCCAGCCACAAATATACCTTATTACTATAAAATAATAGCCACCCCTGCGACGGGGTGGCTTGTCTCAAC
>JANMLV010000146.1:0-5897 GCA_031372705.1 Bacteroidota bacterium
CGTGTGACTATCGGTTCCAATCATCATACCACCCGGAAATGCATAATTTTCTAAAACAACCTGGTGAATAATACCTGCACCCGGCTTCCAAAAACCAATACCGTATTTATTAGAAACTGAAGCTAAAAAATCGAATACCTCTTTGCTGCTTTCCAATGCAAATGCCAAATCTTCTTTTGCACCAACTTTTGCCTGAATTAAGTGGTCGCAATGCACCGTAGAAGGAACGGCAACTTTTTTCTTTCCGGCACTCATAAATTGCAACAACGCCATCTGCGCTGTAGCATCTTGCATAGCAACGCGGTCAGGACCAAAATCAACATAATCGTGTCCACGCTCATAAACCTTACTGGCATTGCCTTCGCTCAGGTGAGCAAAAAGAATCTTTTCAGTAAGTGTAAGTGGTCGGTTGAGGATATTACGTGCAGCGGCAATTTTTGAAGGGTAATTGGCGTAAACCTGTTTGATCATGTCAATGTCGAAAGCCATATTGGAAGGTGTTTTTTGAATTCGTCTGCAAAGGTAACAAACAGCGGTCAGTTTTAGTTTATTAAGCTAATAAAAATTATTTTTTAGGCGAGTCTAAAATATTTGAGATTTATGTCAATAACATTGATTGCAATTTTTTTAAAAATAGTATATTTACTAAAATTTCCACTATGAAAATTCCTACACTTGCTGCCTATTCCGCTGCGTCGGCCTTGCTGTTGGGTATCTCCCAGGGAGCAAAAGCACAAATGACTTATTACAATATTGATCCTGATGCAAATGTTTTGGGCGATATGGATTATCCTATTGATTTAAACCTTGATGGTATTCCGGAAATGACGATGCATGCTAACAAGTGGTGGACATTTACAAGCTACGAATTATATTCATCTCAACATATCAGTTTTTTTAATTATGCAGAAATAGCAACATCGGCTGGACCTTTACAACTTTATTCAGGAGATACGGTAAATGCAGACTTAGATTTCAACAGTTATAACCAATATTTCTTTTATGGGTATAATAATGATGGCGCGATTGACCTTGGGACCGGAGCTTCATGGGTTAATAACGACAGTTATATCGGTATGCGCTTTGAAGTTAGCGGCAATACACATTATGGCTGGATACGCGTAAGATTGCACCAAACCGATGTTGATGATATGCCTGGATTAATTGTAAAAGAACTTGCTTGGAATGCAACACCTGATGCACCTGCACCAATTAATTTACACGTTGGCACAGCGCAATTCCCTACTTTGGCAGATGTTGGTGAAACAAATACCGCTGCTGACTTGCAATTACATTTTGAAAAACCGGAGGATGAAAGTAATGTCGTTGCATACAGAGTGATGTTATATACCGGATATGTTGCCCCTCCAACACTTGCTGAAGCAAATGCGGTTACAGCCGAACGGTATACCCAAGTGCTGCCGACCGGTGGCGATATCACCATAAATTTTAATGAAACTACGCTCGATATAAATGGCAATCCGCTAATTACGGGAACGTATTACCGTTCAATTATACTTTCAATACCTGATGGTATTATTGTAACAGATAGAGATCTTTCTTTATCATCAAATAGTATGGCATATATTGGCAGAGAAGCACCTGTAGCGGAAGATATTTATTTGAGTTCTACCGGATATGAAGATGATATAACCGGTTTGTATGGAAATTTTAGTATGGATGATATTAATGTATCATCAGTTCGTGCATATATTACAGATGGTTTTGCATCTATAGAAGAATTGTTACTATTAGACACAGATTATTATATGGAATTAATGCCTGTTGTCGGCTCCAATTTAGTATCCTTCACTGCCGATAAATTAGTTTATACTTCTGCTGCACCGGTACTGTTTGAAAATTATTATTTAAACATTGTCTCTGTGCCGGATAGTAGTACAAATTCCATCCCCACCTATGATTATAGTGCAGCCGATTTTAAGTATCAATATTATGCTGAAACGCCCACGGTTACTATTGTTGATACAAATGGCAACGGGACAGATTTGCAGGTGCATTTTCCCATGTTTAATAATGAAGATGATTTAGACTTCTATCGCATTTTTATAGCAAAAGCCGATGAAGTTATATATCCTGAGGATGCATATGATTTATTAGGGGTAAAGCGAATTGATGTAACTCCTGCCGGAGCTGATATTGATATAAACCTCGGAGACATCATCTTTGATACCGACGGTCTAAGTATAAATTTTAATCAGCCCTATAAAGTTTATGTTGCATTAAAAGGAGATTTGTATCCTGATTATTATTCACTCGCAGAACCCTCAGCTGAATTTATTTTAGAAGAAGAAATCGTTGAAGCTATTGAAGAACAAAATTCAAATTTATTACCAAACATTTGGACAGATAATGTAACCGATGCCATTTTACATATTCAACTTCCGAAAAATGCATCTGCTCAAATTCAAGTAGTAAATGCTGCAGGAATAATTGTTTATGAAAATGAATTAACAGATGTTGAAACAGTTGTTGATTTAAATTTTTTACCTGCAGGGATGTACATTGCATCTGTAACAACTGAACAAGTTATTACGAATTATAAGTTTGCAATTGTGAAGTAATTTGAGAATGTAAAGGATGTTTGCAGTGATAATAACAGATTGTTTTGTCTTCCATCAACTTCGCTTCGAATGGCAGCGGATAGAATCCAAATAAGTATCTGATATTTCGCTGATTAATATTTGTTAATATCACCCCATTCTAGTGTTGAACATGTAATTTTGCCTAATAACTTCATCCATTGACGCTCAAAGAAAATATATCGCTCGCATTACGCGCAATTAGGGCTAACCGTTTGCGCAGCATTATAACCATTACCATTATTGCTATTGGGTTAATGGCACTAATTGGCATTCTTACTGCTATTGATGCGTTAGAAGGCTCTATAAACTCGAATTTCGCCACTTTAGGTGCAAATTCATTCTCGCTTAAGAACTTTAATGAAATGTCAGATGGAGATGAAGAACCTAAACCGCCCATCAGCTATAAAGAAGCAACTAACTTTAAAAAAGAATACGATTTTGCAGGCTCTTATGTATCCATTTCCAGCGTTTTTATTAGAGGTGCCGCAACTGTAAAGCAAGCAGATAAAAAAACAAATCCCAATGTGGATGTTTTAGGGGTGGATGAAAATTTTATAACTATTGGAGGTTATACAATCAGCAAAGGACGAGGATTTTCGGTGCAAGAGCTGGAAAGTGCTTCGCGCGTTGTTGTTTTAGGCAGCGATGTGGCGGAGAAAATTTTTACCGAAAAAGATAATCCTATCGACAAATCTGTTTCTATTAATAATCAGCAATTTCGCGTTATTGGTATTCTCGATGCTAAAGGAAGCAGCTTTATGCAATCTGATACCCGCACACTTATTCCTTTAACGGCTGCACGAAGTATTTTTCCGCAACCCGGTTTAGATAGCTACGTGGTTTCCGTAGGAGTTAGCTCACCAACCGATATGGATCCCGCTATTGGCGATGCAACCGGTTTAATGCGTCAAGTACGCAAACTAAAACTTGGTGAAGAAGATGATTTTACGATAGCTAAAAGCGATAGCGTTGTAAATGTAATGCTCGATAATTTACAATACGTTGCCATCGGCGCCATGTTTATTGGATTTATCACCCTTATTGGCGCTGCAATCGGATTAATGAATATTATGCTTGTTCAAGTAAATGAACGCACCCGAGAAATTGGTGTAAGCATGGCAATCGGCGCTAATAGAGGAACTATTCGAAGTCAGTTCTTAATCGAAAGTATAGTTATCTGTATTATTGGTGGCATCTGCGGAATTATCTTAGGCATTTTTATCGGTAACATGGTTGCACTTGCGCTGAGCGCCAGTTTCATACTTCCATGGCTTTGGGTATTAGTCGGATTAACCGTTTGCGTTATTACCGGCGTGGCTGCAGGGTATATGCCCGCGCGTCGCGCGTCGCGCCTCGATCCTATTGAGGCATTGAGGTATGAGTAAAATCAGATACATTTTCGAATATTCATTTCATTATCGGCTCCGAATCGGGGTTTTGTGTTCTTTTGTCTTGATACAAAAGAACCAAAAAATCAAGGCTGCATTGCTTTGCGCAAGTGCAGCTAACGACACACGCGTGGCGCGGACGAGGCGCTAACAGATGTTGAGTGATAGTGGTGTTTTGAAAACGGAGTGAGTTTTATTTAATCACGTTTATTATGTGCTAGCGCTGCGCCCGCTTGGTGAGACGAAGCATTGATACTTCTTTGCTATCGTAGCTATAGTGTCGTAAGCTGCACTAGCGCAATGCAATGAGGCCGTTGACAAGGTTTGACATTGCTGCAATGTATTAACATTACTTCCAAGTTGTAATTTAATTCAGTGCTCTGCCGAATCTTCGATTCGGAAGCGGGTTCTTGCGGATTGCATCCGCTTATGGATTTATAGTTATTGTACTAATGATAAATATGATGAAATTGGTTAATGTGTTATGTGAAAATTATTAATTCACGACTACGAAGTTATTATACAATTACCGCTCAACGCCATGGTTGGTGTTTCTCACCGACCATTACTACGAAGCTATAATTATCAATCTCGGAAGTGCATAGTGAATTAGTTGGTTACTCCAAATGTCAACCTAAATGAGACCTCAAATTTTGCTCAATTTTGCTCAATCTTGTTCAATTGCTGTTTAAATAATTACGTGATTGTTTAATTTTATTCAAATTGCTGCAATTAGTTAATCAAAACACAACGGTAATCACATATTTAAATTTTGCTCAATCTTGTTCAATGGCTGTTTAAATAATTACGTTATTGCTCAATCCCTTCGCTTTACTAATTCATTAGGAGGTTTCACATGTTTTTTGCCACATTTCACACAAAAGTATCTGCTGCTTATTGTTTTAAATTTTACCTTAGGTGTATAATTAATAGATATGGAAAACCTCCGCACTCAAAAACTAATCCAATACACAGCATTATCTACTACTTTTTTGGTTGCACATCAAGCTAATGCACAAGAGTATCATGAGTATGATCCTTATTTGCCACTGACTAATGCAACGGATGTTTTTTTGGATGTTGATGATGATGGCATCGATGATTTTTCATTTTATTTTGCTAAAGACTGGTTCGGAAGTTCCTCAGCTTATGGTGGAGAAATATTTCAATTTACAGCACAACAATTTAACGATGCCCAGGTAATGATAACTAATTTACCAAGCGTTGATTTTTATTCATCTATTTATACCATGTATTGCACCTTACCTGAAGCGCAAGGAGTTAGACAATTATCAGAAAACATAATTATAAATGCGGATGCAAATTGGGGTCAAGCTGAAATTATGGCAATTGTTGATCAATGTGGTTCTTATGGTGGTTACGGTATGCAAGGAGAATGGCAAATAAATAATGCAACCCGCGATTATTTTATCGGATTTAAAGTGTTCAATCCCGAACCTCATTTTGGTTGGATGCGCTTGCGCCACAGCGAATTTGGTCAACCCGATTACATAAAAGATTTCTTTCTTGAATCAACTGTAGCCGGTGAAACTGAAACTCCTGATTTATTTAATCATGTTGCGCTTGCACCCGAAAACTTATATTTATATTATGGCCTTGACGGTGCTTTCCTGCTCAATTTTGACGCAGCCTCTAATGAAGACAGTTTGCAGGAATATCGCGTAATTTTACGCAATACTATTTATCCGGCTGACCTTACAGCTACAAAATGTGAAACTACTTTACCCGGGAATTATATTAGCGTAATTAAAACAGGTTCAGACACCTATACGGTAGATGTTAGCGCACTTAATACCGATTGGGCAGGCAACTCAATCGAAATAGGAGATGGCATTAAAGCATATGTTTATAGTAAATTTAATTACCCTGTTACGCTATTAAACGG
>JANMLV010000179.1:0-10279 GCA_031372705.1 Bacteroidota bacterium
GATTGCAAATTAGTTGGTGCTTTTGAAGTGCCCGATGAAATTGATAATGACTGCGACGGCATTACTGACGATAGCCTTTTTGCATTTGTAAGATATTTAGATGCTGATATGGACGGATTTGGGGATGGCGATAGTAGCATAATTGTTTTTGGTGAATTAGCAGGTTATGTAAATAATAATTTAGATTGTATTGATACCATAAGTGATATCAATCCGGCATCTGCAGAAATATGCGATGGAATTGATAACGACTGCGATGGGTTGGTTGACGATGCAGATGGAGATATAATCGGCCAGCAAAATTGGTATGCAGATACAGATTTTGATGGGTATGGTGATATCGCAACTGAATTGCTATTGTGTTTTGCCCCCGAAAATTATATTTTAACATTTGGCGATTGCAATGATACCGATTCAATGATTACTATTGGAGGGGCAGAAATTTGTAATCTTTTGGATGATGATTGCGATGGGCTAATCGATGACGCTGATTCAGATATAATTGGACAAACTATTTTTTATAGTGATTTTGATGGAGACGGTTTTGGTAATTTAAGTGCGTCAATATTAATTTGTGCTTTGCCAATAGGATATACATCCGATACAACTGATTGTAATGATTTAGATATTAATATTAATCCGGTAGGAGCAGAAGTTTGTGACGGGATTGATAATAATTGTAATGGGTTAATTGATGATGCCGATTCACTTGTAATTGGGATGACTGAATGGTATATCGATGCCGATTTAGATGGGTTCGGTAGCACTGATAGTATGTTCACGAGTTGTTTTCTGCCATTCGGTTTTGCAGACAATACAGATGATTGCAATGATGCAACAGCATTAGTAAATCCTTCTAAATTAGATATTTGTGATTTAATTGACAATGATTGTGATTTACTGGTTGATGAGGATGTTATAGTTCCAACTATTGGAAATACAACAAGCTTAACATTTTGTACAGGCGGGTCAGTATTATTAACGGCCTCACCTATTATCTCCGGATTTACTTATAAATGGTATAAAAACGGAACGGTAATTCCGGGTGCTACAACGGTATCATACAATGCAACAGCAACCGGAAATTACACTGTTCAATATACTGCCACGGGCGGTTGCATAACACTTTCATTAATAAAACCGGTTACTGTTAATTCGAATCCTAAACCTACAGTTTCAAATACCTCTCTTTCAAATGATTTATGTGTAAATAATCCGGTTAAATTATCTACAAAAAGTAAAGTTGGACAAACCTATCAATGGTTTAAAGGAGCAAGTATTTTAGCAGGTTCCACAACTAATAAATACAATGCCGTATCAAGTGGAAATTATAAAGTGCAAGTTACCGATGCAAACGGATGTTCAGGAACATCTAAGTCGTTTAATGTAGTTCAAAATTGTTTAGATATAGAAACTGTTTACGAGGATGGTAATGTTGAATTGTACTTATACCCAAATCCTACTGATAATATATTTACAATTGCTATGGAAGGGCTGCAAAATCAACAAGGTGTTGCTGAAATTCAAGTGTTAAATATTACAGGCGCAACGGTATACATGTATGACTTGTCATTTTCAGATGGTTACTTTGAGCACGAAATAATCACAAATAATCCATTGCCTTCAGGTATTTACATTGTTGAAGTGGTTATAAATAATACCAAATTTTACAGCCGATTAATAGTTGAATAAATGATGTAATGATATTAAAAAAGGGCATCTATTTTTGAATAGATGCCCTTTTTATTTGGTGTAAGCAATTTATAATCCTACGTAACTTTCTTTAATCATAAAATCAACCAACGAATTAAAATTCCTTTCATTATCATAATAATGCTTTAACTGTCGATCAGCACCTGTGCCATTTTGTAACATCCATTTAATGTTCTCCAATTCTTCACGACTGCCCAATTCATCAACAACATCATCCACGAAGTCTAGAAACTCTAGCAGCAAATCACTCGTATTCGCTTCTTCTTGTTTGCCGAAATCAATCAATTTCCCGCTAATGCCATAACGTGCAGCTCGCCATTTATTTTCTTGAATTAAAGCACGGTCGTAATTTCTCCACCCGATATTGCTTTTCATTAATTTAAACAGCTTAGCCGTTATTGCTTGCATTAAAGCAGCTAAGGCTAATGTTTCATCAACGCGAAGTGGTATATCGCACATTCTAAATTCAATTGTATTGAAATAAGGATGCACTCTTAAATCCCACCATATTTTTTTGCCGTTGTCGATACAATTTGTTTTAACCAATAGAGCAACAAAATTGTCGAAATGACTGGCATCGTTAAAAACATCCGGAATACCCGTTCTTGGAAATTTGTCAAATACCTTAGTCCTAAATGATTTAAAACCGGTATCTCTACCTTCCCAAAAAGGAGAATTAGTGCTCAATGCAAAAATATGCGGTAAGAAATACCTTAGCGAATTCATCATGAAAACCGCAACATCTCGCGAGGGCATACCGATATGCACGTGTAATCCAAAAATAAGATTACTGCGCGCAGCTTCTTGCATCTCATTTACAATTTCTTGATAGCGAGGATGGTTAGTAATCAATTGATCTTCCCAAGATGCAAACGGATGTGTGCCGGCAGCTGCAATTTTTAAATTATCCTTTTCAGCTAATTCGGCAATAATGCGACGCAATTTCACAACCTGGTTTCTTGCATCCTTCATGTCTTTGCAAATTGAAGTGGCTACTTCAACAACACTTTGATGCATCTCTGCTTTAATGTCAACATCGAACTTTGCACCATTTTCGATTATGTGGTGTTTGCGATGCGATAAATCACGAGTTTCAGGATCTATAATCTGAAATTCTTCTTCAATGCCTAATGTAAATTCTTTAAATGCGCTCATGTTTTAAATAGCTATTTATAATTATGACGAAACACCCGGATTAAATGTTGGTTGCGTTTCCGGTTTATGTGCAATACCCATAACCGAATTTTTTACATATGTTCCCCAAGTTAAATTATCCTGGCCATCTTTATGTATCATCGCACGCTCAATTGCCATTAGCGCGGCATGCTCAACAACCCATTCAAAATTTTCTTCTCCCACAGATGTTCTTTCAGCATCAGGAGCCGGATTGCAAAAATCGATTGCATATGGAATACCATCTTTAACAGCCCATTCAACTGTATTAAAATCATAACCTAAAGCATGATTTAATGCTAATGTGTAATTTCTCACTGTTTCAATTAATTCAGGCGGAGCAATCGGACCTTCCCATGTATAACGCAAGTGGTGAGGGTTACGAGGCTCGTAATACATGATATGCACGTATTTACCACCAAGGCAATAACATCTGAAATAATAATCGAATGTTACTTCACTTTGTAAGATATTTACATCATCGCCGGTTTCAGCATATTTTGCAAAAAAATCTTCCATATTGTCCACTTTAAATACACCTCTCCATCCACCACCATCATGTGGTTTCATATATGCCGGAAACCCTATATAACTGAAAATTGTTTCCCAGTCTAATGGATATTTTAAATTCCTAAAAGAATTTGATTTCGTGTTTTTTGGCAAATCATGTGATGGCAATAATACAGTATTTGGAACCGGAATACCAATTTTTACAGCTAGAGCATTATTGAAAAATTTCTCATCCGCACTCCACCAAAATGGATTATTCATAATTGCAGTACCACTAATTGCTGCATTTTTCATATAACTGCGATAAAATGGTGCATCGTGCGATATTCTATCCAATAGCACATCAAAACCGCATGCAGCGCCTTGTATCACTTTGTCAATTGTAACAGCTTCGGCAACTATTCCCGGAATGTTTTTACTGTTAATCCTGTCGATAAATGCGGTAGGAAATGAGTCTTCCATCCCATGAACTATTCCAATTTTTTTCATATAATCAATTATTTGTTTAGGTAATTAAAGGGTTATTTTATCGAAATTTATCAAAGATAAAAACTTAGGCAATTGTTGTCTCCAACATGGCCAATCATGTTTCTCTCCGGGCACAACTTCAAGTGTATGTGCAATGTTTTTTATGCCAAGCATATGTGCCATTTTATAGTTGGCATCCAAGCAAAGGTCGAATTCGGCAGAACCTAAGAATATCTGCATCTTCCAAAGATTTTCATCAGTTATTCCCGGTAAATAATCAGGTGGATTATTAAAGTACACATTGTCGTCGTAATACCCATCTAACTGCCCTGTTATATCAAATTTTGCATGTAAGGAAATCATCACTGCCGTAATATCAGGATGACGAAAAGCAAAGTTTAAAGCATGAAAACCACCAAAACTGCATCCTGCAACACCGATTTTGGTATATCCCGTTTCTGATGTTATAGCAGGATATATTTCCTCAACCAACATCCTATCATATAAAATATGATTTAACACGCGATCTGAAGCACTTGCCTCTTTATTATACCAACTATGTTTGTCGATGCTATCAGGACAATAAACTTTAACTAAACCGGTTTCTATAAACCAACCAATTGATTCAATCAGCTTAAAATCACGGTTTTCATTATGCATTCCCATCGAAGTAGGAAAAATTATGAGTGGGAAACCTTTTGTGCCAAAGGTTAGCATTTCCATCTGTATGCCCAAAACGCCTGAGTTCCAAGAGTGCTTTTGTTCGTTAAGTTCCAAAATAACGGATTTTGAATGTGGTGAATAACAAGTGCAAATTTAGTTGAAAACAGGTCAACTCCCAATTTGAATTTTATAGAAATGTGTCGTTAACAAAAAATTATTTTATTGGTTTGTGTAAATTTGTCCCAACAAATGAAGCTGAAGTCTGCTGATACCGTGTTAGTTGAAAATGTTACCATCATGTCCTCATTTTTGAACCGTGATGTTACACTTACCATAGTGCTGCCTCCGGCCTACAAGCAAAAGCCTTATCCTGTTTTATGGTTAAATGATGGTCAGGATATTCCGGCAATGCAGCTTACAGATATACTCAATAATTTATACGACAAAGAAATTATCAAGCATATGCTGGTAGTTGGTGTTCATGCAAATGACGAGCGCTTGCAAGAATATGGCAGCAGTTCGGCCCCAGACTTCAAAAACAGAGGTGCAAAGGCCGGCATTTATACCGAGTTTATAGTAAGTGAATTAGTTCCGTTTATACGCAATAACTATAGCGTTTCTCGCGATAAGCGGAAAAATGTAATAGCAGGGTGGAGTATGGGTGGATTGAGTGCATTGGATATTGCATGGCACTTTAGTGATGTATTTGGAAAGGTTGGGGTATTTTCAGGAAGTCTTTGGTGGAGATTAAAAGCCTATAATCGCGGATATAAAGATGATAAACATCGCATTATTCATCAGCTAATTCGCAATACGCCAAAACGCGAAGGTTTGCGCTTTTGGTTCGAATGCGGTACCAATGATGAAAGTGCCGATAGAAATAAAAACGGATTAATTGATTCTATAGATGACACTATTGACTTAATTCAGGAATTAAAATCGAAAGGATATAGCGACCAACATGATATTCAGTTTGTTATTGTTAAAAACGGCGAACACAATCAACAAACATGGGGAGAAATAATGCCTTACTTCTTAACTTGGTCGTTCGGAGTTTAAATACAAGCAAATGAATTATTTTCCGGCTTAATTTTATGTATAAATTACCTCAACAATGGCAATGTGTCGAATTCAGCAAATTGCATGTTGGAGGTATCACACTTTTCCCATTTATTATAGCTAAAAGCAAGCAATATTTTCGTGATAAAAAGTTTGTAAATCATGAGCACATTCATTTGCGTCAACAGCTGGAACTATTGCTGCTGCCATTTTACGCGCTATACTTGTTAAACTATTGTATAAATTTAGTCAAGTACCGCAATCACCAAAAAGCATATCTGAATATTTGCTTCGAACGCGAAGCCTATAAGCATGAAGGCAATGAGATTTATTTAAGCAAACGGAAGCCTTTTGCTTGGATACACTACTTATAACATATCGCAATATGCAGCAAGAAAAAACAGGTGCTTCATTTTAATTATAGAGAGTTCTAAAGTATCACGATTTACGCGATTTATTATATTTAACAACGCAGTTGTATTATTAACTTTTGCCTCTGAAGCTTCAACTGTAATTTCATCTTTGTAATCAGCCAACGCCAATTTCCAAGTTTTGGGCATCGAACGCTTTATATCAGCCAATGAATTAATGCCTTGTTGTGCAAAATCTTTGGTGGCTAGTTCATCTAGGTTAGTGCTCATTGTATTTTAATTGATGTAAAGTTAATTTATTTCTCCAACGATAATAGCGTATCATTTTAAAACTAATGTAAATCAGTAGATAAATTAACTGAGTTAATAAGCAGACTGCATGCCAAAATCTCTTCGGTTAACAGGCTTTTTAGCACTTTTGAGCGACGTTGAGCCTTGTTGAATTTTGATGCCAATTGAGATAATATCTCAAATGTAATTTGCGCCTTTTCTACCCGGTTTACTTTGAGGCAAACGTTTACCTGAAACCGCAACAGGCGGATGAAATCGATAGGTGGCTCATTTTTAAGAGAAACTTGGTCAATTTGAGCAGCGATAAGCATTTCGCCATATTGTATAGTGCCGTCCCAATCATTTAAAGCGATTAACATATTGTGTATACTCGTGTAATAAATGATTTTGCTACTTGGTATGCTTGAAATGCGTTTTGTTGCCTGTGCCTTTTTGCAAAATTGAAGCAATTTGTCGAAGTTGGACTGAGATGCTACCTGTTTGTAGTTTTCAATCATAAGTTGACTCACATTGGCGATTAACTTTAAAGAAGTTTCATCTTGAAGCCTCACCAATGCTGCGTTTTCAGCTTCATGGAATTTATTTATTTGTTTAAGCTTTAATGGTAAAGAGGGTAATTTACCCATCAGGTTTCGCTCCATTTCAATGATTTCGATAATTGCGGTGTCTTGATTCAAATTCAATGCTAAAACCTTAGCCTTTTGTAATAGTTTATTACACGCAACATAAAGACCCTTATTATACAGAAATTGCACATCAGTTAGCATGTCGCTCAATACGGCTGCTTTACTGCTGTTTTTGTGAAAATTGCGCATAACACTCAATATGAGTTTGTGTAAATGCACTTTCAATACATCCAAGTGACCCAGGTAAGAAGCGCCTTTTAATCGTGCTTTAAGGGTTGCATCTTCTTCAATTGCATACTTCGAAATAGCTTCAAAAATTTGCAATAAATGGCTGTTTGACCTGTTGAAACCGGCTTGCAACTTGACGTATCGCTTCTCTGATTTTGTAAGCGATTTTATAAGTTGATATAGTTGCCCTGATACGTTCATTGAAACTTAGTAATGAATATGTAAAAATAAGCAATATGTCTATTTTATACATCATTTTGTCTTTTAGGTACTTAATAACTTCTATGTTCGGAATTTGCCACACCTGAATCTTAGTATGAATTTTGAACATATCTATTATTAGAAACCCAACGCATAACATGAGTAACCTAAAACACCATTTAAATTTGTTAATGCTGGCTTTACTTTTAGCATCAACGTTTACAATGAACGGGCAGGCAGAGATGCCGAATTCAGGGGCTTCTGTGTCAAATATTGAACAAATGGCAGTGCGCTGCGCAGATGTAAATGGCGATGGCACCAAAGATATTTTACAGCGTAATCCGAACACTAATGGTGTGCAGTTTTTCCTCAATTTGTTGCCAAATCAATCAGTAAATCTCAAAGAGCCTTCTGCATCTGTTGGTCTTAACTCGAATTTTACAGATTTTACTTGCATCGACCTTAATAAGGACAAATTGCCCGAGCTAGTTGTGGCTGATATGAGTAAGTCAGCTGTTTTGATTCATGGAAATATCTCTTCCAAAACGGCATTGCATTTTACTGAACCAACAACCTTTGCGACGGATTTTGCTGTAACTAGTTTGTTGACTTGCGATTTGAATTTTGATGGAAATATCGATTTAATTGCAGCTGGAAATCATAAAATTGAAATATTTCAAAACAATACAAATGCTAAAGGAGCTGAAATTGCGTTAAAACAAACGCAGGTGTTAAATGTCGATGCATATATTACTACTATTAAATGCGCAGATATTGATGGCGATGGAAATATCGACATAGTAGCTTGCACTGATAAAGGATATGCTATATTTATTGGAAATGGTTCTGCCGGTGCATTTGCATTGCCCTTAATTAGTGAGGAATTTACTATAGTTTCAGGAATGGATATTGGCGATTTAGATGGCGATTATTTGCCTGAATTAATTTTAAGTCACTGGCCGCAAAATAAAATTACAATCATCAGAAATATTTCGCAGCCCGGAAGGCCTTCATTTACAAGTGAAAAGGCGTTTGAATGTTTAGGTGCTGCAGCAATAGCATTGAGTGATTACAACCAAGACGGATCATTTGATATTGTTACGCTTGCAAATGGCCAAGGTTGGCAATTGGTTCAAGTATTTGTTAATAAAACAGCCGCTCAAGGCAGGTTCGCATTTATGGCTCCCGAATTAATAAAACTCGATGGCAATAAATTAATTACGGCAGATATTGATAATAATGGCTATGATGATTTTATTACTTCCAACAATACAAATGGAACTGTAAGCATAAATTATAATAAGGTTTCAAACAACCAAACCACTTTTAGTAACATCAATGTATTTTGTGGTGAGGATGGATTTGCTTGGATTGATTGGTCGGTGCAACAAGCCGGGGCCAATGCCGATTATAGCATTGAAAAATCATTAAACGGAGCCGATTTTTTTGAGATAGGGGCAATCGCGTCTAATGGCGGTGGAGAAGGCAAAAGCGATTTTTCTTTTTCTGATAATGCCGTTTTCAATGAAATTGCAGCCTATCGTGTTAAAATGGAGTCAAATGGAATAGTAAATTATTCACCGGTAACTTTACTTAATCCTTGTGATAATGTAGTAACAAATTTTGTGTGTGTATTTCCAAATCCGGTTGAAAAAGTAATGAATTTCCAATTTAGTATAAAAGCTGAAATGAAAATACATTTTGAAATAATGGATGCCGACATGCAAATAAAACTTGAAAAATCAGAAATGGTAACACCGGGAACAAGAACTTATTCACTTGATATAACGCAACTTGAAAAAGGATCCTATTTATTAGCTGTAAGATTTGGTAATCTCGCACCTGAGGTTTGCCGTTTTGAAAAATTGTAGTGTGAGGTGTTGAAGTCGTGTTCAACACTCGTATGCCCGTTCACTTTGGTGAGCGGGTTTTTTTATGCCTGCAATTAAATACATTTTTACTACCATAAAAAAATTGAATCATGCTGAAAATTGTATAAACTTGCATAAAAAAAGATGGAAGTACTAGGCGTAGGTTCAAGAATAAGTCATCCTGACCATGGAATAGGTGTTGTGATTGCCGCTCATAAGCGAGTTTATGATATCTGTTTTATCGAAAAAGGAGTAAAAAGCATTTTGAAGGATGCGCGTTTCGATGTAATTGAAGCGTTGGAAAGCGAGTATAGTGTCAGTTTTTCAGAAGCAGAAGATGCATTGATAAAAATTCTGCGCGAATGGAGCGATATTACTGAAGTAATACACCTCGCCGATAAATGGGATGGCGGCACAATGATTTTGCAGTCGGCGGACCGCTCACTTCAATCAAAAGAAATTCCTATTGATACATTCTTCCACAAAATTGTAATGCTGCGCGATAGACTGCGTGTAATGGAGCAAAAAATTAATGCTCATCAAAAATTTACTGACTCCGAAAAGGTTGAAATGCAACAGTATATTACACGTATTTATGGCAGTTTAACTACTTTCAATGTGCTGTTTAAGCTAAAAGCCGATTATTTTGTTGGGGATTCTTCGAAAGATTAAGCAAAAAAAAATCCGCAATTTGCGGATTTTTTTTACTCTGATATATATAAAGGTTAATCAATAATTAGTTTGCTGGATATTACACCTAGTTCGGTAGTGCAATTAACAAAATAAACACCTGCTTGGAATTTAGCTGTATTAATTGTTAAAATTCCACTATTGATTTGATTCACATCAATTACATTTGAATAGGTTACAGCACCTGTAATATCAACTATTGATAATACTGCGTTATTTCCATTTATTTCACTTAAATCAATATGTACCATATCACTGGCCGGATTCGGATAAACAAGCATAGATTGATTGATATTTTCCAGTGCAATTTCATCACTTGCGTAACGACCATCACCACAATCGCCGTATACTCCACCTAATCCAAGTAAAGTTGCAGCAGTTGCAGTTTTTACACAATAAGTAGTGCCTTCATAGC
>JANMLV010000185.1:0-1502 GCA_031372705.1 Bacteroidota bacterium
AGACGACCATGCAGGTGCAGTACCACCGGTACCTGGAGTAGCAAAAGTTTGAGTAGGTACAGTTAACCCGTTCAGGGAAGATATTACTCCATTAGAAGAAACCAATGGAAGCCACCCTGTACCTGTATGGTAGTAATAAAAACCTTTGGTACCATCTGTTTGAAAAATCAGTAATCCATCCGCCGGCTGAAATATAGCATTGCGTTGTGCCAGTGTCATTCTTGGAATGAGCAAACCTTTGCTGCTACTTGTAATATCAAGCATTGCACTGGTATCTGCAGCATTGCCTGTTGTGTTAATACTTACGCTCTGGGCAAACAATTTAGCAGTGAAAAATTGCAAGGTTAAGAGTAAGAGGAGGATTCTGGTTTTCATCGGTTTTATTGCTTTAATATTTAGTGCTGAATATCCTAAAAGCTACTCATTCTACTAATAGAGTAAATGAGATTTTTGAATATTGATACCCATGAATAACGGTTCAGAAATGAAATAATTGTACTCACAATTAAATCCTTATGAGGATATTGAGCTTTATTGTATCTATATATCTCTAATAATTTATTTAGGCAATATTAATATTGGTAATGTCACCTTGAAATGTTTTTGGTTTCCATAAGTTTCAATATTATAAAATACCACAAATCAATTTTTATAAAATAAAATCTATATAAATGGTGCAGGTAATCAGACAGTTTTTGGGGAGAATTTTGCATATGATTTTATCAATTAAAACATTATTAATATTTTTATCGGATTTAAAAAAAAACTTAAACAACTACTATTTTAAGAGCTTCTTTGGGGAGATATTTTTATACAACTGTCGGGTAGAAGCTAAATTTAAACCATTTAGCAGTGACATTGATAACGCGATAAGGGAATCATAAATGAAATGGACTTCAATAATTTTGTAAATAAGTAATGCCATTAATAAATCAATCTCTCGAGGGATAAAAAAGTGAAAAAGCTGCTATGTAAAGTTTCAATACAAGGGAGTTCTGAAAAATCGGGATTCGCCTAACACCGCCGTAGTCGAATTAGGAACAACTAACCTTCCTTTCAAAATGGTTCGTAGAACCATATTGTATTATAAGACTATAGACTTTTATGAAAATGTGTATTTGAATCTTTTTCAGGAAAAAATTTATGCACAAATTACAATGCGTTGTAAAAGTAACATGTACAATAACTAAGTTTGTTAATCATTATTTTATTATAAAAACAAACTACTACTACAATGAAAATCATTAAACTTAGTGTAGCTGCTGTTATTGCACTTAGCCTTGCATTTACAAGCTGCAAACCAAAAGATGCTGATGTGCAGGCTGCCGTACAACAAAAAGAGGCAGCAGGTATTACTGTAACTGTGGCAGAAGGGGTTGTGACCCTTACGGGAACAGTACCTGACGAGGCTGCAAAAGCTAGTGCAGAAGAAGTTGCAAAAGCTGAAAAGGGTGTAAATTCTGTTGTAAACAACCTGATGCTGCCACCTCCGCCACCTCCGC
>JANMLV010000188.1:0-1505 GCA_031372705.1 Bacteroidota bacterium
CGCCCGGTTTACATGCATTAGCAGCCGAAACTGCAAAAGCGCAAAAAGTAAGCTTAAATGCGTTAATAGAGCGTGCTATACAACACGAGATAGCGGCTTAAAGATTTACCGCCAAATGAAAAGTCATACTTTCGGATGTGACTTTTTACTTTAATTCCCTCATAAATAGTAATTAGCAATCTGCTAAGATGTTAACTAAATATACAACAATTAAATGACTAATTTAACTTTTCTCGTCACATTACTGTCAAGAAAGTTGATTAAAATCAACTTATAGGTTAACATTTTGGAACTTACAATCATATTTTCTGACAAATACAGTGTTGCAGCCGTGTCTAAAAATAGAGTATGTAAGGTTACAGATTTTCTACAAGAGCTTGAGGATGCATACCAAGCAAGTGCGGAAGGCCTGTTTGATGTAATGGAAAGAGTGAGTATTGATGGCCTTGATCAATTGCCCTACTCACTTTCACATTTTGTAGATAAAAAAGAAAAGATTTACGAGTTTATTAAAGGTAATCTTAGGCTTTTTTATTTCAAAGGACACGACAACTTGCTAGTAATTTGCACTTCTGTAGTAATTAAAAAAACTCAGAAAGTAAATAAAAAGCAGGTTGATTTAGCAATACGGCTTAAGTTAGAGTATTTACAGTCCGTTAAAGATGGCACGATAGTATTAATTGAGGACAATTAAATTGAAACTTAACAAAAAAATAGCTGAATACCTTGCTACTAGAAAACAGCATGACTCTTACTGGGTCGAGCAATTAAAACTCGACTTTTCAATTTCTCTAGAAAAGCGCCGCAAAAATGCAGGCCTTTCATACGCTGATCTAGCTAAAAAAGTTGATACTAGTCCTGCCTATATTTCAAAAATATTCAGGGGTGATGCTAATTTTACTATTGAATCAATGGCTAAGCTTTCTAGAGCTACTGGCGGGAAAGTGGATTTAAGAATTATTGATGATGACATGGTAGTTGACAAAAGCATTTGGTTAGCGAAAGCAAAGGTTCATCACTTACCAGCGGCAAATCAAGCAGCAATAAGTTCTAATACCGTTTCAAATTATGAATTACTAGACAAACAACAAGCAGCTTAATAGTCATTATATGGACAAATTTCCAGTTGAACTCAAACAAGTATATTTCACTCGCTCAATTGTTGTGGCTATACCAGAGTACGTGCTTACTGTCCCAGTAACAATAAACTTTCCCCCACAAAATAATATAAACGTTCAGCACGTTGAAGGCTCTGATAACGATTATGTTTTTGTGATGCAGACTTTATTGAACGAAGATAAAAACCCACTTGATCCATATATGATTGATATGGAGTGTGTTGCACTACTGCATATCAATAATGAGCTGAGTAAAGACGAAGCAATGAAGGCCGCCACCATTACAGGACACAGTGTAGTTTATGGTGCAATTCGAGAAGCGGTGTCTTGGATTACTGGCAGACATCCTTTTGGACCAGTATCACTTGGCTTGTCTGTGTTAACACC
>JANMLV010000189.1:0-2656 GCA_031372705.1 Bacteroidota bacterium
CATTAATATTTAACTCATCTTGTATTGTATCACCGTTGAAATCATCAGGTAAACCGCGCAGATTCCTGGTAATTGACCCAGGATTCAAACTCCATCCCAAGCCAACCCAACTGGCTTCCTGTTCCATTGTAATTCCGGCTGAATAATTTAGTGATATAGGAATGTCTCCCACATCCATCAGCGGGATTGAATAACTAAAATCCCCTGTAAATGGATCTACCCAATTTTCTATATTAGACGCGCTAGGACCAGCCATATCCGTTTGCGATGGGCCATTTGCTAATGTCAAGTTAAATAAAGCATTCCCAAATATGACTTGAATTCCGGTAAATAATACAATTACCTTCACAAGTTTGCTTTTTCTAATACTTAATATCATATTATAAATTTTTTAAGTTAAGGGCAATAATCTTTTCAATAACAAGCATCTGGTAACGCATTTTTACGAAACCTTAAAAAATATTGTTTTTCGTTTTTTAAAACGACTTCTAAAATATAAATGCCATTTGGCAAATCAAAAACATCCGGACAAAAATTGATATATGAATAATTCAATCCTGTTGTATAATACACTGGAATAGTTGCACTATCACCAACAGTTTCCCCTGCATCGTTGTAGATATAAATGTTGATTAAACTATCTAACACTTTATAATCTGCAATAAATTTTATCGGCAGTAAATTACTGTCTATATAAACGATAGTGCTATTTAACTCGTTTTGCATTAAGAAATAATACGATGGTTTTATATCCTCCGGTGCTTGTTCAACTCTATAGGCAAACTCCCATGTATCACTACTTACATAAAATTTTCCATCACTCAACAAATTAACCTTCCATGCATAACTTTTGCCACTTTGCAATTTTGGGGACCCCGGTGTATATACAAATGAATTTTGATTATTGACATTAGATTTTAGTAATGGTAATCCATCATTAATTGCTGTGTATCTTGTTTCATTTGGCTTGATTTCATACAATACTATTTCGTAAGTAATATTACCTCTCGGTAGTGGATACGGTGGTATCCAATTAAACATCGGATTTTCTTCTTCAATCGTGTCGTTGTTGTAAACACTAATCAATTGAATAGGCATAATCAGTTCTGCATTAATATTGTAGACATATTTGCCAAGTGGCTCTGTATACTCTCCATTACCTACTGAATTACAAGATATCTCTACTTTGTAATTCCCCGACGGAAAAATGCCGCCTTGCTTTTCCAATTCATTCTTGAAATTTCGTTGTGCATAATTCACCGCAATCGGTTGGTAGGGACGCAGATTTGCTTTGTTGATATTGATGACAGTGCTTTTAAATTGAAATTGTTTCGTGGTGCTCGTTACTATTTTTGAAACTTGTTCGTCGTATACCGTAACACTCACGTTCACCCAAGCATCAGCTAAATTCGGATTGCTCCTTACGAGTGTAATATTCCATAAATCATCGAGTGTAAATCGAGGTCCCGGTGTAATGGCTGAAACCGTAACTTGTGCCTTTACAACTGTGGTAAGTAGTAAAAGCAGTGTAGGTAAAATCAAAAACTTTTTCATCGTTCAAAAATTATAAGTTGCTGAAATGAATGCATAAGTGGATGAGATATTTTGAATATTGGTAATATAATCTACTGTTTGCTCCGGGTAAACATACATGCCAAGCCTGAGACTTAGTGCTTTCGAAGCTTTAGCATTTATTTCTAATTGTCCGCCCGGCTCATAAACATTATTTTCGCTCCCTGTTGCTTGCAAATTGGCAAACACCTCTATATTTTTTGTCGCCGCAAATCGCGTTCCTGCGCTAAAGGTTTGAAATGATACATGCTCGGTATTGCTGAATGTTTCATTTAAATTCCAGCCGGTCAGTATCGTGAATTTTTTAAAGTTCAGATTATTGATGATGTTATAAAAACGACTGTTAAAGTTGGTGCTGTCATTTACTGCACTCAATGTGTTGAGTTTAATAAAGCTTACTGAAGCCATACATGGAACCTTACCGATTCGATAAGAATAAGCTGAAGTTGCCGACAACGTATTGACCTGTATTTGATCGAAATTATTAATGATTACATTGGGTAAATAATCGATACTCAAAACCGGAAACTTTGGATAATTGATGCGCAATCCGGCTTTCATATTATAATATGAAGTGGTTACTTCCTTCAGGCCTTCCAAATTATCCCGGTTTTTAATGACATGGGCCGATGCCATTACTTTGCCTTTTAATAAAAGCTGGTCAACACCAAATTCTACATTTAAAAGGTCATTCAATAAAAACGGATTACCCGGTGTATAAAAACCGGCGCCAACATAGCGTGATGAAAGTGTAACGGTAGTCTTGTTCTTAAATAATGCTGATGACAATGCAAGTCTGCCGGCTTTGTCGGTAAATGAGCCATCATCAAAATTATCCTTTTGGCCAAAAGTTTGAAATAGCCAGAATGGAGAGGCGTTTTGATTCACATCACCCGCATCCTCAAATGCTAGTGCATCTTTGTTTTGTGCATAGGAGGCGGCCAGATCGCCTTCCATTTTAATCTTATTCTTTAAAAAGGAGGTAGTAAATTTTCCGGCAATGGTATTATTGCTTTCCAAAAAGTTAAAATAGGATAAGGTATCTGCGTCCTTGAAATCAGAATTGAGTATATACAATCCATAG
>JANMLV010000191.1:0-8708 GCA_031372705.1 Bacteroidota bacterium
TTTAATAATGAAATTTAATTTGGTAGTTATTAAATATTAAGTCGAAGAGAATATTGCATAAGTGTGAATCTTGTAACATATTGCAAAAATTGCATAAGGCTTCCCTATTTATCCGGATGTATGTTTGTTGTAATTATATAAACGACTAACATGAAGTTGGTTTTATTCATCATACTAAATTTAAGAAATGAGCAACCATACATTAAAGATTAAATCTATCAATAACATTACGCATGATGTGTTGCGAATTGTTACAGATAAACCCACAGCTTTACAATTTGAACCCGGCCAAGCTGCAAGTATTGTCATTAACAAGCAAGATTGGCTCAATGAAAACCGACTTTTTACATTTCCGGTTTACCTACTAACGATGTATTAGAGTTTACTATTAAAACCTATCCGGAACATAATGGTGTTACCAACAAATTGTTGCAATTGATTCCCGGTGATTAATTGGCAGTGCATGAAGTATTTGGCACTATAGCCTACAAAGGAGAGGGTGTTTTTATTGCCGGTGGTGCCGGTGTTACGCCGTTTATATCAATTTTAAGAAATTTAAATACAGGCGGTTAATTAAATACGAATATGTTACTTTTTGTAAACAAAACAAAGGCGGATATGATTTTGGAAGATGAACTTGCTGTTTTACGTGGTGCGGCGTTTGAAAATATATTATCAGATGAGCAAATAGCAGGTTATGAACATGGAATGATAACTAGAAAATTTCTAGCTGAATATGTTACTGATTTTACACAACAGTTTTACATTTGTGGTCCCCCACTAATGATAGCATCTGTTGAAAGTGAGTTAAAAAACTTAGGGGTAGCTAAGCATAATATTACTAAAGAAAGTTTGTAAAATAAAAATTATGGATAATACAATAAAAGGATATAATTTATCAATTCAACTTGATGATATCAGCTTAGCTTATAATGATGTTGGTGTTGGAAATGTGCCAATTATTTGTCTGCATGGTTTCCCATTCGATAAATCAATGTGGGCTCGACAACTTGATTTCCTGAAAACGACCAATCGCGTTATAGCAATTGATATCAGAGGATTCGGCGATTCCGTTGACGAACAATCGACATTAAGTATCGAATTATTTGCTAACGATTTGATTGCATTCATGGATAAACTTGTAATTGAAAAAGCAATAATATGTGGTTTATCTATGGGCGGATTTATTGCATTAAATGCCGTAAATAGATTTCAGCCGAGGTTTGAAGCATTAATACTTTGCGACACACAATGTATTGCTGATACTGATACGGTGAAGGGAAAAAGATATGAAACTATTGAGTCAATAAAAATTGAAGGTGTAAAACCATTTAATGATGCATTTATTAAAAATGTGTTTCACAGTGAGTCATTAATTAACAAGCCAATAGTTGTTGAACAGTTGACTAATGTAGTGTTTGCAAATTCTCAAGATATAATTATTCGAGGATTAACTGCATTGGCTGAGGGTGGTGAAACATGCACCACTTTAAATTTAATTACGATTCCAACATTAATAATTTGTGGAAGGGAAGATAAGGTAACACCGCTGGCACAATCGGAATTCATGAAGGATAATATTAGTGGTTCTATACATTATGTAATTAATAACGCCGGTCACGTTTCCAACCTTGAGGAGCCGGAAGAGTTTAATAGCTATTTGCATGAATTCCTTAAGCATTTGAGTATCATAAAAAAAGAGAATGCAAATAGAAATCAGATGGAAATTACCTAAGCAATTTAATTTGTTCCTAGTAATTGCGGATGCTATTAATTAAGTATATTAATTCTGTTTGCACACTGATTTAATTGTTGGATTGCTCTTATCTAATATTTTAATTATAGCAACTTTTACAACCAACACTCACGAAAGTTTTATTGTAAATACCCCATAAATTAAAAGTAAATTACATATAATTTCACAAGGTATTTATTGAAATTTCACCTGAAGTATCTGTTTTAATAATAAATGCTTTATATAAGCTTGTGCCATCATCGTAACTATATCCTTCATATAATTTTATGGCATTTTCATCCATAAGAAATCGCCTCGATTTAATGTGTTGGTCGCCGGCAACATTATAGTAAACATTAATTGCTGTTCCTGTTTGATTTGTTTTATCGTACAATAAGATATAACCAAGTTCTCCGTAAGTGTCGGTCAGGGTTTGATAGTAGTAGTAGCAATTAAACCTGCCAAAATCAGGTAATTTATATTTTAGGCTGTCTAAATCTTGTTTGTAGATAGGGTTGTCGTTGGTTGGGTAGGTTGGTGTATTTCCTACTGTAAGGTATGCTAATCCGGTGATTACTAAATCGTTAACAATTGAAGGCACATCATTAATGATACTAAAGCATTCAATTAATTTTAGTAGCTCTAAAATTGTTGAATCGTAACTCGTTTCGTCTCCGTAAACGTTTTCATCCCATTGCTTTGGATATTTTAATTTTTCGAGTTCCGAGCAGCCGAATGGATAAGCTGCATCGTAACTAATTACCGTCTCTCCTGTTATGCTATCAGTTGTATTGAAATTGTTACTACTAATAGTTTTAATTGCGACTTTGTTGTTACAAGTAGCACAAGTTAGCGCGCAAAGTAATATAAATATGAGTTTTTTCATGAGGTAATAGATTGATTTTTGGGTCTACAAAAGTAACGCACAGAAATTGTTAAAACCGATATTTATCGCCAAACATTTTGCAATCCGGTTCCGGTAGAAGGTAGACGACAGATACAAGCTGCAATTTTGCAAATTCAATCTCTATTGGTGATTGGCCTTATTTGGGTTGTGTTCAATGGCTAACTTTAGCTGGCCGGCTAATGCCGAAAAAATTCCATTTTCACGCACTTTTTATTTTAGTTTGATGTTTGGTACCATTGAATTAGCAGTGAGGTTCCTATTTCAAACAAATAAAACTATTGTTGTAAATTAATTGTTAGGTAAGTTTGCATTCTGCTATCAGAAAAATACAAAATCAATTATATGGAAAATGATCAAAAAAGTGATTCCGGCAACGATTTAGCAAAATGCCCGTTTCACGGAGGAGCGCACAAGCAAGGTGCGGGTAAAGGACCAAAAAACGCCGATTGGTGGCCCAATTTATTACAATTAAACATCCTTCGTCAACATTCATCATTGTCGAATCCGATGGGTGAAAATTTCAATTATGCGGAGGCCTTCAACAGCTTAGATTATAAGGCTTTGAAGCAGGAAATAATGGATTTAATGACCCAGTCGCAAGCATGGTGGCCGGCAGATTATGGTCATTATGGACCTTTGTTTATTCGCATGGCTTGGCATAGTGCAGGAACCTATCGCATTGCGGATGGTCGTGGTGGCGCAGGTTCCGGAACACAACGGTTTGCTCCGTTAAATAGCTGGCCCGATAATGCAAACTTAGATAAAGCACGCTTATTGCTTTGGCCAATTAAGCAGAAATATGGAAAGAAGATTTCTTGGGCAGATTTGATGGTGCTTACCGGCAACTGTGCACTATAATCGATGGGATTTAAATCATTTGGTTTCGGTGGTGGACGCGAAGATGTTTGGGAGCCGGAGCAAGATATTTATTGGGGTTCTGAAGGCAAGTGGTTAGATGACAAACGGTATACGGGCGAACGCGACTTGGAAAACCCTTTGGCTGCTGTGCAAATGGGGCTCATATATGTTAACCCTGAGGGGCCAAACGGGCATCCTGATCCAATTGCAGCAGCGCGCGATATTCGTGAAACATTTGCTCGTATGGCAATGAACGATGAAGAAACAGTTGCACTAATTGCAGGTGGACATTCATTTGGTAAAACCCATGGCGCCGCTGATCCGGGTAAACATGTGGGTGTAGAACCCGCCGCAGCAGGTATTGAAATGCAAGGCCAAGGCTGGAAAAACAGCTTCGGAACCGGAAATGGCATAAACACCATCACAAGCGGTTTAGAGGGAGCTTGGACTACAACACCGACAAAGTGGAGCAACAATTTCTTCGAAAACTTATTCGGATATGAATGGGAACTTACGAAAAGCCCTGCAGGAGCGCATCAGTGGAAACCTAAAGGTAATGCAGGAGCAGATTTAGTTCCGGATGCTCATGACGCAACTAAACGACATGCTCCTTTTATGCTTACAACCGATCTATCGTTAAGGATGGATCCGGCATATGAAAAAATTTCAAGACACTTTTTTGAAAACCCTGATGCCTTTGCCGACGCCTTTGCTCGCGCTTGGTACAAATTAACGCATCGCGATATGGGTCCGATTGCAAGATATTTGGGTCCTGAAGTATCTAAAGAAGAACTCATTTGGCAAGATCCGGTTCCGGCAGTTAACTATAAATTAATTGATGCGACGGATATCGATATGTTAAAAAACAGGCTGATGACATCGGGTCTTAGTATTGCTGAATTAGTATCAACAGCTTGGGCATCAGCATCTACGTTTCGCGATTCTGATAAGCGCGGAGGTGCTAATGGCGCGCGTTTACGTTTATCGCCTCAAAAATATTGGGCAGTTAATAATCCAACACAGTTAAGTAAAGTTTTAGATGTGCTGGAAAATATGCAGAAAGAATTTAATAGTGCTCAAACCGATGGTAAACAAGTTTCAATTGCAGACTTAATAGTTTTAGCGGGATGTGCAGGGATAGAAAAAGCGGCCAAAAATGCCGGTTATGCAATTTCAATTCCATTTACTCCCGGCCGCACCGATGCATCACAAGCACAAACCGATGTTGATTCATTTGCAGTGTTGGAGCCAAATGCCGATGGTTTCCGTAATTATATGAAAAAGCGGTATACTATTTCTGCAGAAGAAATGTTGGTCGACAAGGCACAGTTACTCACGCTTACTGCACCTGAAATGACTGTTTTAGTTGGTGGTATGCGCGTATTAAATGCAAATTTCGACCAGTCGAAACATGGTGCTTTTACTAAGCAAAATGATTCACTCACCAATGATTTCTTTGTTAATCTACTTGATTTAAACACTACTTGGAGCGCAAAATCAGATGCGCAAGATGTATTTGAAGGTCGTGATTGTATAACAGGTGAAATTAAATGGACAGGAACAAGAATAGACCTAATTTTTGGTTCAAATTCAGAACTTAGAGCAATTGCCGAAGTTTATGGCTGTGAAGATGGTAAAGATAAGTTTGTTAAAGACTTTGTTGCAGCATGGACAAAAGTGATGAATCTTGGTAGATATTAATTAAGCTAAATTATTTTTATAGCAAAAGGTGGTTCCAAAACGGACCACCTTTTTTATTATTTATAAATCCCTAAAAAATAATAGAGAGGAAATTATAGCATCCGTTTTTGCTCGTGACTAATTTTAATTGTTTTTTCTAAGCGCGATAATCTTGTTTTTTCTTGTTTAGCACTCATTATCCAATGAATCATTACTTTTTTATAAGAAGAAGCTTGTGCATTGAAGTACGTCCATGCTGGTTTATCCTTTTTAAATTGGGTTATGAATAAAGGTGTTAAATGTGAAGGCTCTTTTTCGTAGGAGTATATTTTTGATTTATTTTCAGTTCGTTGTTCAAATGCTTTTATGCCTTCCGAAGTCATTAAACCCGCATTGGTGAGGTCTTTTATCTTCTGAATATTGATTGGACTCCAAATACTGTTTTTTCTTCTTGGGGTAAAACGAATACAATAACTTTCTTCATCAACTGATCGTCGAATACCATCTATCCAACCAAAGCAAAGTGCTTGATCAACCGATTGCGACCATGTAATAGACGGCTTTTTAGTACCTACTTTATAATAGCCAACTATTAATTCATATTCCTTATTGTGGTTCTTTTGCAGCCATTTTCTAAATGCTGCTTGGGTGGCAAAAAAAGTTGGTGTCATTTTTTAAATTGAAATAGTTACTTTGAGGCCAACTAACAGCTGTTAGCCATTTTAAAAAATAGTTAAGCATCAAATTTAGCTATGAATTAAGTTTTAGCAAGTTACTTGTTTTCCCAAGTACTTAATTATTATCGAATTAAACACGCAACGCACCCCGAAATCCTCTTGAACTATAATATGATTGTGCACCATTGTGATATATAAATACTTTACCATAGCGATAATCGCCAAAAATTGCACCGCCAAGTTCCCTAATGTCTGATGGTGTTTTTAACCAACTAGAAGTTTTCATGTCGAAATTTTCAAGTTGTTGAAGCGCTCTATATTCTTCTTCAGATAATAATTGAATGCCCATAGCATCTGCCATATCAATTACATTGTTTTTGGGTTTGTGTTCCTTTCTTGACTCTTGGGCTTCATAATCATAAGAAACACTTCTTCTGCCCTTGGGACTTTCTTCTGAGCAATCAAAAAAAATATATTCGCCGGTTTTTTTATCGAAGCCAACAACATCAGGTTCACCACCGGTTTTTTCCATTTCATGAAGCGACCAAAGTTTTTCTGAACTAGCTTCCAGTTTGGATTGCACTTTTGCCCATTCCATCCCTTTATGTCGATTCATTTTCTTTTCGAAACGGGCTTTTAATATTTTAAGTATTGATTCGCGTTGGGCTGTTGTTAGTTGTTTCGGCATATGGCATCTATGTGTTGCGACTAAGATAATTATTAAAATGTTTAATCGTTTAATCCAATTCCATTTAAAATTTGAGGGATAGATTTTTCTACACGAGCCTCTTGTGTTTTAGCTTGTTTTGGTGCAGCAAAAAATAGCAAGTAAGCCCTTTGCCGACCGGGTGTTAACGAAAAAAATGCTTTTTTTAAAGCTTTATTTTTTGTTAAATGTTTTTGAAACGCTTCAGTAATAGCATATTCAGCAACCGGTTTTAGCGCTACTTTCAAACCGGCTTTTTCTATTTCAATTGCTTCATGGATATAGGCTTTTATTATTTTTTCTAATTTGATAATTTCCGACAAATTTGTAAAACGCATTTGGCGTGCAGCTTGTACATTTTCTGTTTGTTGTATTAGCAAGCCTTTTGTATCTTTTAGCAAAGCACCTTTAAAAAATAAGAGTGCACAATAATCTTTAAAAACATGAATTAATACAATGTTGCTGATTTGTTTCTTGGCTTCGCTATTGTAGAAAGTATAACATGGTGTTCCCCACTTTAATTCTTCAGTTAACATGCAATCTAACGCAATGATGCGCAATTGCTTTATCTCTTTTTGCCAATTGCCGACTTTATTAAAATAAAAATCTACTTTATTATTCATGCAATTATTTATTTATAATAATAACTTGTAACTTATTTAGGATTGCGATTAATGGCTGTTTTTATACTTCAATTTACTGCTTCCCAATATCTGAAAATATTGTTTATCTAATATTAAACCCACATTTTTGTTAACTCAACTTCAAGCAAATTCACTTTGTAATTATTTACTAATCCACAAGGCGGGATCCATAATTACTGTATTCTTCCAAATTTCTAAGTGCACCTCAGTTTTCCCTTCTTCAGGGTCTTCCCAAGCAGTGCCTATTTTTTGTTTCGTAGTTACTTTGTCGCCTGCTTTCACGGTTACATTTTCTAAATTAGTATAAACCGAATAAAATTCTCCGTGTTTTATAATTACACCTTTTTGGAACGATGGATTAAAGATTACATTTACTACTTCGCCATCAAATATGCTTCTAACGGTTGTGCCTTCAGTTGTGGCAATATCCACTCCATTATTTTCAATTATAACATCTTTTAATACAGGGTGTGCATGTTTTCCAAAACGTTCTGTAATGGTTCCGCGTTCAACCGGCCATGGCAGTTTTCCTTTGTTGCCTTCAAAGTTTTTTGAAATCAATTGCATTTCAGGTGTTAAACCCAGATTCACTTTTTCAGTTGTAACCTTTTTGGCAGTTTCTGTTGTTGTAGTGGTGGTTGCCTCTGTTTTGGTATTTGTGGTAGTTGTTGTTTTGGTATTTGCAGCTTTCTTCGCCTCTGCCTCTTTTAACTTCGCCGCTTCAAGGGCAGCTTTTTCTTTTCCCTTTTTTATTTCTTCAGCAATAATATTTTGAATTTTGGATTTTAACGATAGCGCATCTTTCTTCTTCTTATCAATTTGCTTCTTTAAATCTTTTTCTTGCGTCTGTAATTTTTTTACTGCACTATCTTTACTTTTCTTTTCTTCATCAAGTTTCTTTTTTTCGCGCTCTTCTTTTGTCAACAATGATTCCTTTTCCAGCTTTTCTTTTTCAATAACGTCTTTTTTGGTAGTTAAGCTTTCACTTATTTCTTCAATAGCAACAATTTGGTCTTTCCTAAAACTGTGGAACGACCGGATGTATTGCACACGCTGAAATGCATCGTTTATGCTTTTGGCTGAAAAAATAAAATGTAATGGTTCGTAGTCTTCATCATTTAAATAGGTGTAATATACCATTTGTGCATACTGTTTCTTTAACTCCGTCATGTCGCTCTGCATAGCGTTAATTGCTTTTGTTGTAGTTTGCAATTCGTTATTAACAGCACTCATTTGCTGCGCGATATTATTAATTACTTCTTCACGGACATCAATTTTCCTGTTGAGTAGCTTGAGGTCGTTTAGTGAATTCTCTTTTTTCTTTTTGGTAGAATTCAATAGCGATTCTGTATCCTTTATTTCATCTTGAAGTTTGTTGTATTTGCTCTGCAGCGATGTTTTGTCGCTTGTTTGTGCCAAGGAAGCCGAGCTGTTGACAAACATGCCAATTAGCATCAACAAGATTGAGTATGCCGTAGAAAAGGATAGTTTTTGCCTCGAA
>JANMLV010000203.1:0-10219 GCA_031372705.1 Bacteroidota bacterium
ATGGCACAAAATTTTGCAGGCGTTCGTGGTGCAAATGATGCAGTAAACGATATTATCATTAGAGGTAATTCACCTGTAGGTGTATTGTTTCGATTGGAAGGTATTGATATTCCAAATCCCAATCACTTTGGCGATTTTGGCTCCAGTGGTGGTCCGGTTTCTATGTTAAATAACAACGTGTTGGCCAACAGCGATTTTTTAACCGGTGCCTTTCCGGCAGAATATGGTAATGCCATTAGTGGCGTATTTGATTTAAAAATGCGCAACGGTAATTATGAGCATCATGAGTTTATCGGACAAGTTGGATTGAATGGATTTGAATTAGGTGCGGAAGGGCCAATCAGCAAAAAAAATAAATCGAGCTATATGTTGAATTATTGCTATTCAACACTTGGTATTATGTCGGCTGTTGGCATTAATTTCGGGACAGGAACCGCCATTCCCTATTATCAAGATATTACAGCTCGATTAAATTTACCTACTCAAAAGGCAGGCACATTTTCTATGTTCGCAATTGGGGGTGTGAGTCAAATTGATTTAATAAGTAGCAACGAAGAGGATACTATAGATAATTTATATAATAACGACCTTGACATTTACGATAGATCAAAAATTGGCGTAGTTGGAATCAGCCATCAATATTTGATTGATAACAGTTCATATACGAAATTTACGGTTGCCGTTTCATCTATTATCAATAGAGATATTGTAGATTCTATATCCACAGAAACATTTGACCCTGTGCCTTTTTATTCTCAAAATTTTACACAAAATAAAATTTCTGCGAATTTATTTTATAAAAAGAAATTTAATGCCAAACACAATATCCAAATTGGAGTACGTTGGGACGATTATATTGTAAATATTGTTGATAGCATTTACCGCGTTTCATTAGACAGATACATTACGCTAACAGCATTTGACGGGAACACTTATTTATTGCAACCTTATGCGCAATATCAATATCGCATAACCGATAAAATAATTTTAAACACCGGTATACATTATCAATACTTAGGATTAAATGGCAGCAACGCTTTGGAACCCAGAGCCGGTATTAAATATCAGTTAAACGACAACAACGCACTGAGCTTTGGGTATGGTTTGCATAGCATGATGGCGCCAATTGCAACCTATTTTAAAACTGTTGAACAAGGCGTAGGTAATTACATTACTCCAAACGATTCGATTGATTTTGTTAAAGCACATCATTTTGTTTTGGGCTACGATCGCCAACTTAGTGCACACATGCGATTAAAAGCCGAAGTTTATTACCAACATTTGTATGATGTATTAATCGACAAAGACAGTTCATCTTTTTCAGTTTTAAATGCCGGTAGTTTTACTTTTGGCTCACCCGATTATTTAGTTAACAATGGAACAGGCAGAAACTATGGTGCAGAATTAACGCTGGAACAATTTTTAAACAAAGGCATGTATTTTTTAGTAACAGGTTCTTTGTATAAATCTGAATACACCGGAAGTGATGCCATAACGAGAGAATCAGCCTTTTCGGGTAATTATGTTGCGAATATTGTAGGCGGAAAAGAGTTTAGCTTATTCCCTTCTAAAACAAATCAGAAAACAAAAAAATCGATTGTATTCGATACCAAATTCACTATTGCAGGTGGCCAACGTTATACACCAATTGATTTAGAACAATCTATGATTAATAATGAAACAACTTACGATTGGGACAGAGCATTTGCTGAGCAATTTGATGACTATATGCGACTTGATGTTCGCGCAGCATTTAAAATGGATGGCAAGTTTGCGACTCAGGAATGGGCAATTGATATTCAGAATATTACAAATCGTAAAAACCCATTATATCAAAGATATAATCCGATTGAAGGAGAAATTAATACGGTTTACCAATTGGGCTTATTCTTGGTTCCACAATACCGAATAATATTTTAACGCATGCGTAAAACCGGTTCACAATTTAAAACTATACTGTGGGGAACACTGATTGTATCAGTTGTTCCCTCAGCTTTTGTTTTCTTTAAACGCTGGTTTTTAGGAACACAGGACCAAGAGGGATATGAAACTGTAATTGATTTTATTTTTTCTACCTTGTTTTCTGTTGTAGTAACATTTTCAATTTTTTTGTCGAATTTTTACCTCATTACAAAATTCACCAAAGCCAATGAAGATAAACTGAGTGACGCCAAAAGAATCATCATTTTCCTAACGTTAAGTTTAATTGCTTCCAACTTAATCATGTTTGTTGAATGGAAAATATTTAATACATTCTTATTCAAATGTGAAGGTGCAGTTGAGCGGGAACATATTTTTGAAAATCAATTGTTGGCAACTATTTTAGTAATTATTGTCAGCTTGGTATTAGAAATTAAACATTATATCGACAAATTGAAAACAACAGTTGCTGAAAACGAAAGACTGGAACGCGAATTTATTAAAGCGCAATTAGAAGGTTTAAAAATGCAAATCAGTCCCCATTTTTTATTTAACAGCTTTAATGCTTTGCAATCGTTGATTGAAGACAATCCTGAAACGGCAAAAGTATTTGTTAAAGAATTAGCCAGCGTTTACCGTTATGTTTTGGATAAAAAAGATAACATGGTTGTTGAATTAAGCGAGGAGGTTAACTTCATGCAATCATTTGTTTATCTCAACAAAATCAGGTTTGGTGAAAACTTGGTGGTTAACACAAAAATAGACAGCGATTGTCTGAATACCTATCTCCCACCCTTAACATTGCAACTACTGATAGAAAATGCCATTAAACACAATATTATCTCATCGGCGAAGCCATTATACATCGATATTACAGCCTCTAAAGAATGGTTAATTGTGAGCAATAATTACCAACCGAGAACGGAGAAAATTCAATCGACACACATTGGTTTAAATAACCTGACCGACAGGTATAAATTAATTACTAAAGCACATGTAAAATTTGGTATCGAAAATACTGCGTATGTTGCTAAAGTTCCTTTAATTTCACAAGCTACAATAGACCAAGTATGATAAAAGTGGTAATAATTGAGGATGAACAAATTGCTGCCGATTATTTGGAGAAGCTGCTAAAAGGCTATAACAGTGAGATTAATGTCATCAAAAAATTAGATTCTGTAGAAGGTGCTGTTTCCTATTTCAGCAATCATACTGCCGACTTATTATTTTGTGATATTCATTTAGCCGATGACATCAGCTTTAATATTTTCACTCAAATTAATCTTACCATTCCGGTTATATTTACTACAGCGTATGATCAATATGCAATTAGGGCATTTAAGTTAAACAGCATCGACTATTTATTAAAACCGATTGATAAAACAGAATTATACGCTGCTATTGATAAATATAAAAACCTAGCACCACCCATTGGGATTGATATCAATCGAATATTAAAGCATTTTAATTCAGCCGGAGATAATTATCAGCAGCGATTTTTGGTTTCGAGCGGTAGTAAACTTAAATCGGTTCCCATTGAAGATGTAGCCTATTTTTATGCTGATCAAAAATTGAATTTCTTGGTCGAAAAATCGGGTAAAGTTTTTATTATTGACCATTCCCTCGATAAACTAGAACCCTTATTAAATCCCGAACATTTTTTCCGTATCAACAGGCAATTTATTGTTGGATTTTCAAGTATTCAATCGATGATAAGTTACTCCAAATCGAGGGTGAAAATTGAACTTAATCCTCCTACCGACAAAGATACTATTGTGAGCGTTGACAGAAGTTCCGAGTTTAAAATATGGTTGAATAAGTAATCAGCGGGCATAAATTGGCAATAATCCCGGTAAAACAGGGATTAAATAAACGAAGATTCACCATTAAGATTGGTTAAATATGTATATACATAGCATTCGTTAAAGCAATTTCCAATAATTTTGTGCTACTATGCGATTTTACCACCTAATTATAGCATTTCTACTAATTTCCTGCAGTGCAACGAATGCAGATGAAGTATTTATTTCAAATAATTGGCCCGATAAAAGTGTTTTGATGGATAACTTCCGCAGTCAGGATACCGTAATTATTGTTTATGGCAAGGAAGATTATGCCTTAGCCGATATAATTGTAAATGGACTTAGCGGAATTGCGGCACCAAACGACAGGTTTGCTATAATTACAAGAAGGGATGATGAAATTTCGGAAGCCGAAGTAAAGAACTTTCCACTTTACATTTTAGGCACTAAAAAGAATCTGATACTAAATAGATTAAACGACAATCTCCCAATTCACTTTATTGAAGGAGGGTTTGAATTTGACGGTAAGAAATACCTTAAGGCAGATGATATTTTCAAAATTTCATTTTATCCTAACATGTTTAATCCAAATATGCCTGTAACCATAATTTCAGGTAACAATGAGCAAAATATTATTGATTTTGTTCAAAAACAGGTTGGAGCATCTTGGGGTTATTTTTATTGGGATAATTGGGGCTATCAAATTTATGCTAATGGGAAACGTGCAGTACTCGGTAATTTTTCAACCGATTCAGCTCATTTATGGTCGTTAGATAAAAAGTTACATTGGGATTTTAATTATTCCGGTGATGCTATCTTAACAACTTCAGGTATTCAATATTTTAATCACGGCAATACTATCAACGAACAATTTTTAGCTGCTTTTAACAGTGATTTACAATCCAAAATTACAGCGCTGGAAACAATGGTTGGTAAGAAATTAAATCAGCCCATTGCTTATCACATATATCCAAAATCAGAATTAAAAGCCTTAATGCTTAATAATGCCGACCAAGAAATGATTGATTATGAAGGCAATGCAATTCATGCCGTTATAACAGAAGAATTTGAGCAAAAATTTAGTGAAGCACCAATTCTGTTGGCAAGCAGGAATCTACTTGGAAAACCTTTAATAATGGTGCTTGAGGAAGGCTTAGCTGTTCGAATAACCAAAAATTGGCAAGGTGCAGATTATACCGGTATTGCTTCAAAATTAGCTAATGCAAATGCTTTACCCGGCTTAAAAAGTCTTTTGCTTAACAGTGAATTTGAAGGTGAGTCCGACTATTTATCACATATTGCAGCTGCCAGCTTTGTAGATTTTTTAATTAATAAATTTGGTCAAGATGTATTTTTAAAAAATTACTTAAAATGGAATAGTTCATCATCGGAATTATTGTCGTTAGAAAAAGATTGGTATAATTATGCTAAACAATTTGAAGACAAATCGGTATCCATTAAATCATCATCATTAAACAACCAAGCATTTTTAGCAGGCTTTAATTATGCGCATGAAGGTTACCAAGTATATAATGGATATATGGGTGCGGAGTCTGACCAATCTATCAGTAAATTAAAATCAATTGGTGTTAACTCACTTACCATTATTCCGTATAGTGGTTTTGAATCTTTAACAAAACCACATCCTATTAATTATACAACCGGAGCCGGAACAGAAAACGATGCAAGTATCATTAGAGCAGCCTACACAGCACATCAAAATGGCATGTCGGTGATGCTTAAACCACAGTTATGGTCGTGGTTAGGATGGACAGGCGAAATAACTATGCAAAATGAAGCTGACTGGAATTTGTTTTTCGCTTATTATGAAAAATGGATTATGCATTATGCATTAATGGCAGAAATTTATCGATTCGAAATGTTTTGTATCGGTGTTGAATTTCAAAATGCATCGCTTTCGGAACACAATAAATGGGATGCTTTATTCGACAAAGTGCGCACTGTTTATTCAGGTAATATAACCTATGCTGCCAACTGGGGAGCCGAATTTGAAACGGTTTCGTTTTGGGATAAATTAGATTTTATTTCAGTAAATTGTTATTACCCGTTGAGTGCTAAAACTAATCCAACCGATGCGGAATTATTATCTGCATTTGAAAACAATTTAAATACCATTGAAAAAGTACATACCAAATATAATCTTCCGGTAGTATTTACTGAAATTGGATTTAAAAGTATTGCCTCACCATGGATTGCTCCGCATAAAGATGCTGATGAACAAGATTACAATGAAGATAGTCAGCGCCGATGCTATGAAGTTATGATTAAGGCAATGGCAGATGAACCTTGGATAAAAGGTGTTTATTTATGGAAATGGCCAAGTTATATGGACTTCTCGAAAGAGTATACCAAAGATTTCAACCCTTGCAATAAACAGGCTGAAAAAACAATAAGTAAGTGGTTTCTCGAAAAGCAGTGATGCGCTTAATAAGTAGAGCAATCACCTTTATACAAAATCATATAATCAACAACCGATTGAATGGCAACAGTTTTCATATCGCGTTTAAGTGATTTGTTGTTGAGCACTTCAGCCGTTAATGTCCATACCGCACAAAAGTTGGTATCCATTGTTTTCTGAGCTTTAGTGAGATTTAATATTAAATGAATGGTGAAACTTGTTTTGTTTTTACCAAGTGATTTCTCTAACATATTTATAGCATCGTCAACATTAAAATAGTCGTCGAATGCAAGCAGGTATCCCATGCAAAATAATTCATCGGCACTTAAGTTATCTAAATTAATTTGTGCTGTTGTAATACCTTTCGATTTTGCCAGATATTCCTTAAATTTTTCGCTATTTTTTGTGCCATCGTAACTCCAACCAATAGCGTTTATTACAGCGGCTTTAGCATCAATCGGATTATTTTTATCTAATAGGAATGCTGCTATATCATCAGTTAATTCACGTTTTAATTCTGCATCTAAAACAATCGGATAATTATAATAGCTTGCTGCAAAATAGGTTGATGTAATTGGTGAATCAGCTTTTGCAGTTTGAATGGTAAAGGTTAGTGCGCAAATAATAAGGAAAGCTATTTTTTTCATTTTGTTGAGGTTGAAAATTGCATTAATTCGGGATTGGTGTAAACGTAATATGCCAAAGGAATTGTAATTAAAAGTGCTATAATTAACGGTATGGCTATGCTTTTTCTTTCATAATCCACTTTTTTACCAATAAATCTTGTCCATATTAACTCAGACATCAACAGCGCAAACACAATTGGTATTAAAATGGCAAAAAAGCTGCCCGGTGGCAATAAGTAATAAGTAACAAATCCCGAAATCGCAGTAAATAGAAGAGATAAGGATACAACCTGCCACATTCCCGGCTTTTTAACAGTTTTGATGTTTAAAGCCAGTAATACCCCGCCAAAAAGCGGTGAAAAAAATATGGTAAAAGCGAGAATAGCTGTTTGAGAAAACAATACCGGCAAAGGACCTTTAGGCATTTCTGCTTTGCTCATCGATTCTATTTCAGGTTCCGGCTCCGGTTCAGCTTCAGCGCGTGCTTCAATCATTCCACGTAACTTCTCAACGCCTTGTAACTGCAAATTGCGTTTAGCACACTCGTCTAACAATGCCAACAGCATATCATCCACGTATTTCTCGTGATTTCTTAGCGCCTCCATCACATCATCATCACTTAATCGTGCCACTACCAACCTATAACTACTATCCGGCATAGTTTTTTATTTATATTTTTGTCTAATAATTGCTTATGAACGTAAAATTACCGCTATTTATCTGCTTTTTATACTCTGCAACCGCATTTTCACAGGGCACTTTGTATACAAAAGGCATTTTTTCATATAAAGATTCACTAAAAATTCCATCCACCTACGAAATTGGTCCCGGTCAATTAACGAAAGATGGTAGTGCTTTTATTTTAGGATTGCTCGATGGGGAGTTGGATGAATACTATAATTTGCATTCCGATATCTATGCTTACAGCCTCAATCCTCTCGATAGCAACAACCGTATAAAGCCTTTTAAACTGCCGAATGCGCCCGATTCGGTGCGTTATTTTCAATGTACAGCTTCCGATGGAAATAACACCTTGGTTTACGTAGTAAATGCATTTGCAGGCTGGAACGACAACGAATTAGGCATTGCCGAGAAGCAAGCCGATGGAAGCTACAAGCATATTCGTATGCTTACCGAATTGAACGACCCACTACAAAGTGATGCCTATCCTTGGATTTCGGGTGATGGATTAAGTATCTATTACAATCGCAACTTCAAAATGATGTATGCCAAACGCAATTCAATTGGTGAAAAATTCTCACAGCCAAAAGAAATTGATTTTGAAGGCGAAGTGCAGCTCGAAATTGTTAGTTGCTGGCTTACGCCTGATGAAAAAACAATGTTTATTGTTGCTAATAACGTTATTTACCGTTCATCACGAAAAACAGTAGACGACAAATTTTCATTTCCTGAAGTAATGACCGACGAATTCAAGCAATTTTATTTTATTGCAGGAATCAGCTTTTTAGCGGATAGAAAAACCATGTATATTTATTACTCCACGGAACACAAACAAAGTATTTTGAGTTATAAACTAATTAACGGAAAAGCCTGGTAACGCGATATTTAACATATTTATTCGCGCTTACATTGCTAATTGGCAGTGGCTGTGCAACTGATGAAGACAATCCCGATTACACTAATTTTCATGCCGTTGTAAAAAGGGGTGCTTTTGAATGCCAAATTCCGAATTATCTTAAACAGGATAAAAAACTGAATCCGAAAGCCGCTATAGCATTCGCAGATAGCTTGAATAATACTTTTTTAATGATTATCCGTGAAGAAATTCCCGATACAGAAGATGATAATATTGTAATAACATCCGAAAACTATCATCGTTTCGCAGTTACCGGAATCACCAATACATTTACAGATTTTGATATTTTAAAAACCGATACATTGATGCTCAACTTAGTGCCCGCTGAAATGAGTGAAATTAAAGGGGAATTTGCCGGTCATAAATTATATTACTGCATTACTACATTAAAAACGGAATTGTATTTTTATCAAATTATTGGATGGACCTTATTCGACAAAAAAAGCAGCATTGGTGTTGATTTGCGCAATGCAGCCCTGTCATTCCTACCAATTGAATAAATGTATCAGCAGTGGCGTATCTTTGTGCAAAATTTGAAATGACTCCAATAAAATTAATAATTACAATAAGTATTAGCTGCTTATTATTTGCAGGCTGTAAAGATGCTGAATTGCAGCAAACTAAAACTGAATCAGAACCGGCACGCAAGTTATTTTATGGTCAAATTACTTATTCTTCAACTGTAAGTACACCCGATAGCGTTCTTGCACAATCACTCAATACTTTTAGTCCGGGTTTAATTGAGATTTATATTGATACCAATAAATTCCGCATGATAGAACACGGCGGGTTATCGCATGGCAACGTGATTATTTTTACCGATGTAAAGGAAGTTTGGCAATTAGATACCACCAAAAAAATTGCACATTTAGGCGAATATTCCGACTTAGGTGACCCAAGTGGAGCCCTAAAAACTACTATGCCCGATCATTTTGAACCAACAGTAGAAAAAACAACTGATACCGCTACTATTTGCGGATATATGTGCGATAAGTATAAAATTATTCGCTCAGGTTTTATCCCGGTAAATGACCAAGCATTTATTTGGGTGGCAAGAACGCTCGACTTCCCTCCTGCTCGATATGATATTCAAACAGAAATTAATCGTTCAGCAGTGCCGGCTCCATTATATTTAGGATACGAAACCGGTGCGGTTATGCGTTTACAAGTAATTACTAAATCATATTCCAGAACTTTTGAGGTTACGCAATTAAAGGAACAGTATTTTCCTACAGGTATATTCGAAATTCCGGCAAATTATCAAAAAAAATGATGCGAGCAATATTATATTCATTTCTATTTTTTGCAGCACAGCAAATAAATGCGCAGCAATATCAAGTTGAAATAATTGAAACTAATGTTAATACAAGCATTCGTGGATTATTTGCATTAAATGATTCTATTATTTGGGCAAGCGGAAGCAATGGCTTTGTTGGAAAATCAACAAATGGCGGTAAATCATGGTCGTTTAATCAAATTGCCGGATACGACAGCGCAGAGCTTCGCGATATCGAATTGTTTGATGAAAATACAATATTAGTAATGAGCAGTGTGCAACCGGCTTGCATTTTAAAATCTGTTGATGCAGGAAAAACATGGAAGGAAGTATTTCGAGATAATCGTCCGGAAGCATTTTTAGATGCAATGGATTATAATGGTAAAAAAGGCATTTGTTTGGGCGACCCAATTGCTAATGAATTCTTATTATTAAAAACTACCAATAAAGGTGATACTTGGTCCAACATTACCGGATGTAAAGCAAAAGACAGTATTGCTGCATTTGCAGCAAGCGGAACAACTATAAAAATGATTGACAATAAAGTAATTTATTTTGCCACAGGCGGAAGCGATGCTT
>JANMLV010000220.1:0-15298 GCA_031372705.1 Bacteroidota bacterium
GGTGGCAATAGCATCATCTGACCTTGATTGTAGGGTTTAAATACTACACCCGTTTTTGATGACCTTTTTCCCATAAAACTAAGGTCGATTTTTTTGATCAGTTGATATAACTTGTTCTCAACAAGAAAGTGTGTACAATAAAAAAGAGGCTATCCTTTTGAGACAGCCTCATTTTTTTTATGGCACATTTATAAATTTGTGCAATTGCAAACTCAGTTCCCATTCGGGATTTGCCTTTACGTAATCTATTATAAGCGCAGTCATTTCTTCGCGTTTATTCCATTCCGGTTGCAGATATAGTTTGCAATTAGTGGAAACTAATTTTCTGTTTTCTTCAGCCCAAGTTAAGTCGTGTTTGTTAAATACAACCACTTTTAATTCATTGGCAACTTGTGCTACAGATTGCAGCGGCGCTTTAAATTTTTTTGGTGAAAAGCATACCCAGTCGGGGTTGCCAATTAATGGATGCGCGCCGGAAGTTTCAATATTTACTTCGTAATTATTTTTATGCAAAGCATCAATAAGTGCAGTTAAATCATACATCAATGGCTCGCCACCGGTTACTACAACTAATTTTGCAGGATATTTTTTTACTTCATCAATAATTTCAGCAATATTTTTTTTGGGATGATTTTCGGCATTCCAACTTTCTTTTACATCACACCACACGCATCCAACATCGCAACCTGCCAAGCGAATAAAATACGCAGCCCTTCCTTGATGAAATCCTTCACCTTGGATGGTATAAAATTGCTCCATTATGGGTAGTTGCATAAAATGCTGCGGTTAATAATTTATGATGATATTAAAGTGTATTGTTATGGGTTGCTTTTTAATAAATTAAAATTATCCTTTTGCATTGCAGGCTTTCATAGTGTTCATTAGTAATGAAACAACCGTCATTAAACCAACACCGCCGGGTACCGGAGAGATAGCAAAACATTTTGGTGCTACTTCATCAAATTTCACATCGCCTTTAATTACATATCCTTTTTCATTATCAGCATGCATTCTCGATATACCAACGTCAACAACAACCGCACCTTCTTTTACCATGTTAGCTGTTACAAATTCAGGTTTGCCCAGGGCAGCAATAATAATATCCGCATTGCGGCAAATTTCTTCCAAATTTTTAGTTCTACTATGACAAATTGTTACTGTGCAATTACCCGGATTGGTATTACGTGATAATAAAATACTCATTGGTGTGCCAACAATATTGCTTCTGCCAATTACCACACAATGCTTTCCTGCTGTATCTATTTTGTAGCGTTCTAACATCGTTAAAATACCGGCTGGTGTTGCTGAAACAAAAGCCGGCAAACCTAATTGCATGCGCCCTAAATTTATTGGATGAAATCCGTCTACATCTTTATTTGGATTTATGGCTTCAATAATTTTCGACTCCTCAATATGTTTTGGCAATGGAAGTTGAACAATAAAGCCATCAATGTCATTATTATTATTAATATCATTAACTACCTTTAATAATTCTGTTTCTGTAGTAGTGGCATCTAAATGAATAAATGTTGATTGCATACCAACAGCACTGCACAATCTTATTTTACTGTTTACATAAGTTGTGCTTGCGCCATCGTTGCCAACTAAAACGGCAGCCAAATGAGGCACTTTTTTTCCTTGTTGTTTTCGCAGTTCAATTTCAGCTTTTATTTCAACTTGAATTTCCTGAGAAAGTTTTTTACCATCTAATATTATCGGCATGTAATTATTTAATCGTCGTTTAGTTTTAATACAGCTAAGAAAGCTTCTTGTGGCACTTCTACTGTACCAATCTGGCGCATACGTTTTTTACCTTTTTTCTGCTTTTCTAATAGTTTTCGCTTACGCGAGATGTCGCCACCATAACATTTTGCAGTTACATCTTTGCGCATGGCAGATATTGTTTCACGTGCAATAATTTTTGCACCGATAGCCGCTTGAATGGCTATTACGAATTGTTGTTTGGGTAATAAATCTTTTAATTTACCACAAAGTTTACTGCCAAAATCGTAAGCTTTTTCTCTATGAATAATTGCAGAAAACGCATCAACATTTTCGCCGTTAAGTTTAATATCCAGTTTAATTAAATCACCATCGCGATAATCAATTAATTCATAATCGAAACTGGCATAACCGCGAGAAATAGATTTTAACTTATCATAAAAATCAAATACAATTTCGGCTAGTGGCATTTCCCAAACTAATTCTACTCTTGTTGGTGTTAAATAGATTTGATTTTTTAAAATACCACGTTTATCCATGCACAATTTCATAATTGCACCAATGTAGTCGGGTTGCGATATTATTTGTGCACGAATATAAGGTTCTTCCACATGGTCAATTGAACCGGGATCCGGCAAATCGGTAGGATTATGAACAACTATTTTTTTGCCTGATGTTGTAAAGCAATCAAATGAAACGTTTGGAACTGTGATAATTACATTTTGGTCAAACTCGCGTTCAAGACGCTCCTGAATAATTTCCAAGTGTAATAATCCTAAAAATCCGCATCTAAAACCGAAACCTAATGCCACAGAACTTTCCGGCTCATAAACTAAAGAGGCATCGTTTAATTGCAATTTTTCAATCGAATCGCGCAAATCTTCATAGTCATCGTTATCTATCGGATATATACCTGCAAATACCATAGGTTTAACATCTTTAAATCCTTCAACTATGTTCCGGCAAGGATTTTCTTTTGTTGTGATGGTATCGCCTACTTTAATTTCTTTTGCTTCTTTAATTCCGGTAATTACATAACCAACATCACCTGCCGAAACCGATGTTCTTGGTTCATATAATAATCGCATAATGCCAACTTCATTTGCTTCGTAAACATTTTTAGTGTTAACGAACATTACTTTTTCACCTTTTTTTATGGTTCCTTGAAATATGCGGTAATAGGCTACAACCCCTCGATATGAGTTGAAAACTGAATCGAAAATTAATGCTTGCAATGGCGCGTTAGGGTCACCTTTTGGTGCAGGAATGCGTTGAATAATTGCATCAAATATTTTATCTACTCCTACTCCTGTTTTTCCGCTGGCTTCCAAAATGCTTTCACGTGTGCAACCAATTAAATCTACAATCTGATCTTTCACTTCTTCAATCATTGCTCCGTCCATATCAATTTTATTGATAATAGGAACAATTTCTAAATTGTGTTCAATGGCAAGATATAAATTGGAGATAGTTTGTGCTTGAATCCCTTGTGTTGCATCTACTAACAAAAGTGCGCCTTCACAAGCGGCAATACTTCTTGAAACTTCATAGCTGAAATCAACGTGGCCGGGAGTATCAATCAAATTTAATACGTAAGGTTTGCCTTCATATTCAAAATCCATTTGAATGGCGTGACTCTTAATGGTAATACCGCGTTCCCGTTCAATGTCCATGTCATCCAGCACCTGAGCTCTTTCATCCCTTTCTGAAACAGTTTTGGTAACCTGCAGCAACCTGTCGGCAAGCGTGCTTTTACCATGATCAATATGCGCAATTATGCAAAAATTTCTCGTATTTTCCATCTTACTTTATAAATGCTTTGTCTTTGAGAGTGCAAAGGTAACTAAAACCAACATGGTTCGTAAATCTGCTTCAGATTGAAATTGTAGAAAATGGGTGGAAAAACAGATTAAAATGGCATTTTTCAGGTTTGGGCAGTTAAGCCTTGTTAAATAGTTGCTATCTTTGAACCTTCAAACATCTGAATTTTAACAAAACTTTAGTTTTATGACCCACAACTACCAAACTGCACCACTTACAAAGCGTGTCATCGCTTTTTTCATTGATATTTTCCTTGTAGGTATTGTTGTATGCGCATTCTTGTTCGTTAGCATGGGAAAAACACCGGAGAAATTAAAAGCTTCAGGCGACGAAGGCAAGCCAAGTTTGATGGATAAATACCAGTTTTTTGCCTATTTTGAGCCAATTGCGCGGGACCCAAACAGAGGTATTTATTTAGAAAATTTCCTTGAAGAGTATAAAATGCAGGCAACTCTAGGATTTTTAGTGTGGCCATTGCTTTATTTTGCACTTTTTGAAGGATTATTCGGGGCCACTATCGGAAAATTTGCTACAGGAATTCGTGTTCGTAGAAAAGACGGTGGCAAAATAAGTATTGCAACTGCCGTAGTTAGGCATTTTGGCCGTTTAATTTCCACTACTATTTTTATGTTAGGATTTTTACTAGCCTTTATTGATGGAAAAAAGCAGGCGCTTCATGATAAAATTGCCAATACGCTTGTGCTAAAAAAAGGAACCGGTATTTAATTTTTAGTTAGTATTTACCATTTAAATCTGAATTGCAATTTCGCATCACTCCTGGTGTTGCCCGGAAATGTATTGTCGCCAGAGCCAAGTTCTTCTTCGCCGGTATACCATGTGTTGCTAATGCGCGCCCAAATATCCAGCCATTTTGTAGGTGAGTAAGTAAATAGGAGGTAGGCTCTTGTTCCTTTGCCGCTTAGCCCTATAATTGAATAAGCATATAAAACTTCAGTTTCATAAGCATAAATACGTGCATTATAAGAATCGGTATTAAAAATTGCAAAGCGTGTTGCAAAACCATAAGGCTTACCCATTGGATGATAATTGAAATCCTGAAATATTAAATAGCCTTTTTCGGGATAACCAACTTGTTCATCATAAAAACTAAATTCCACTCTAGATTTTAATGTAAGCGATTTATTTACATCATAGTTTGCATGCCAACGAATATTCGATTTTTCTAATTGGGTTATTTCGCTAATTACCGGTTCATCGTCATAATAATCTGATGAAGTATTTCTATCGCTTAACTCTCGTTTATATCTAACATATGTTTCAAAAGTGCGTGATGGTTGCCAATCAATTTGAGCAAGAAAATCAGTTCCATAAGTAGGCGCATCGGTTCTATATTCTAACCATTGGTGCTTGTATAAATCGATATAGCTGCTAATTTTCCAACCTTTAATCGGTTTTATTTCAGTTCCGAAATAAGTGCCTGATTCGTTTTGTGGCAATGTGCCATCAGAGAAAGTAGCGCCGTATAAACTTTGGTAATCGGGAGCAAAATTGCGATGCAAAATGGCAAAATCAACTTTGGGATCAACAGGCATAATTACACCATTGATAGTTGCAAAACTTAAATTATCGCTCATGGCGGTTTCGCCAAAAATTAATAAGTTTCGCCATAAATAATTGTAATGCAAACTCGCATTAAATAATTTATTTCCTGAGAAATCAAAAACTTCATAAGGCTGCGAAGGAGCTTCTAATGGCGATGAAAATTGATAGTAAATACCTGCAATGCCGGCATTAAATTGTCCATCATAATAAGTAGCATCAAAACCGGCAATTGTTTCATTAATTGCGTTTTTTTTCTCTAACTCACTTTCGGTTCTGTGCAGTCCGCTTTCATCAATTGCCGATACTTGAATTACTTCATCACTTACGGTATCGATGAGTGAAATATTTGCATCAACGGCCTTGTGCGAGCCGAACGCTGTTACTTGCCATTTATTTAATCCAAGGGTAACGCCGGCACCGCGCATAAATCTATTTTCATTAGTGGAAGAATAATTATCTAACACAGGGCCAGCCCTTCTAATTGCAACAGGATATACGCTTTTTCCAATTCCAAATCCACTCCACATGGTTAGGCCCTGACCGATGCGCACTTCGTAATCGCCTAAAGCAATTGCACGCAATGTGCCGGTTCCTTTTTTGAAAAAGTGCATTGAATAATAATCAAATCCATAAGGTTGTGTTTCGCCGAAAATGGCTTCACCAGCATCTTTTTCGGCAGTTATGCCCCAGCTTAAATTATTTTGATAATTATATCTTAATCGGGTATATATGCGATAATTATTTCCGGCATATCGGGTTTCGCCAAGACTGTCTTCCAAGTAACCTTCCTGTACTTCAATATAGCGACTTAATCTAAAAAAATACTGGTAATCACCTAAATATAATTTTTGATAAAAGGGCACTGTGTTAGCTGAATTTCCATCAAACCGAATAAACGGTTTAACATTTAGTATGTCTTCAATTGTGAAGGATGCAATAGTTTGTAATTCGTAAATATTTAATAGAGGACCAAACGATTCAATGTGTTTTAATATGTCACGAATTTGAATTTCAGAAAACACACCACAATTTCGCAATTCAATATATCCCGCTTTATTTATGTTAATCGGGTTATTTAACAAGTAAGTTAAATTTTCTTGATAGGTGTCAATTGAAATATCGGAGTTATCAAGTTTTTCGGCGACATTTTCAATCATGTCATCTTCCAATAATTTGCCTTCTGCTTTATTTTCTTGTGCATTTACTTGATAAGAAAACAAGAGGCTAATAATAATTAAAAGCCGTGCCGAAAATTTTAAGATGCAATTGTGGTATGGATTTATAGGGCTCATAAAAGGGATTAAAATCTGTAACTAATGCCAACACCCGGCGTTAAACCTAATTGTTGATGAAACTGACTGCTGAAATCTAAGTTTAAAGATTTTATTTTTATGCCAATTCCGGCTGTTAGCATTGATGGATTTGAAAGGTATCCACCACGTAAATAAAGTTGGTCAATAATATTGTATTCTGCCCCTGCTTTAAAACGTAAATCATCTTGCAAGTTTTGCTCACCCTCTAAGCAAATTGTTACTTTGGCAGATGGTTTATAAGCTAAGCCAACATTAATTATTGCAGGAATTTCTTCAATATAGTCCATACCGGTTTTCGCACGAATAGGATTAAACACCTTTGCACCGATTGATAAATTTTTGACTGGTTTATACAAAATGCCAATATCAAAAGTAAACGCTGCTCCGGAGCCAACAGTTTCGGTTTTTGTGCCAACATAATCGAGTTGAACACCAATACCAACATTTTCTGCTAATTTTCTTCCGTAAGCGATTCCAATTTTAGTTTGATTAAAAGTATTATCTCCGGCATAGTTGGCACTTAATCCAAATACACCTGCCTTATTTGTTGGTAAAGCGGCTACACCGTAATGTGTATTAAGGCTGCCCTCCAGTAAGTAAAAATTTTGGGTGCTAATTCCAACTGCAGCATCTTCAATAAAAGCGAGAACTGCTTGATTATTTTGCACACTGTACACATCTTCAAGCGTAACACTTGCGTTGCCCATACTATTTGCGTGGGCGCCTGCATCGCTATAGCCAACTTGTGCAGTAGCTATGAAAGGGGAAATGACAATTATTAAAAAGGGACGTATAATGTTTTTCATTAGGGTAAAGATAAAAGAAATAAAATATCAAATATGGCACTGTTCACAGGCATTTGTTGAATAATATGACCTCAAACCCCTATTTTAGCGACCTCAAAGACAAACTTAAACAAATCGTTAAATTTATGGATGTAAACATGCTTCTTTATGGTGTTGCTTCGTTGGGAGTAATCGCTCTAATTTTTACCTATGTAAAAAGTGCATGGGTAGCAAAACAGGAGGTTGGAAACGAGCGGATGGCAGGAATTGCAAAAGCAATTGCTGATGGTGCCATGGCGTTTCTGCGCGCAGAATATAAGATTCTGGCAATTTTTGTAATTATAGTTGCCATTTTATTAGGTATCTCGGGTGCAAGTGAAGAAAATTCATCAGCATTAGTTGGTGTATCATTTGTAGTTGGTGCATTTTGTTCCGCTTTCGCAGGATTCATTGGAATGCGCGTGGCAACAAAAGCCAATGTTCGCACTACAAATGCGGCGCGACAAGGCCTAGGCAAAGCGCTTGAAATAGCATTTACAGGTGGCTCAGTAATGGGAATGGGTGTTGTTGGTTTGGGTATTTTAGGTTTGGGTAGTTTATTAATTGTTTATTCTAATATGTATGGTTTTGAAGGCCAGGCAGCAGCAGTTAAGGTAATTAATGTGGTAACCGGATTTTCATTTGGTGCATCATCAATTGCATTGTTTGCTCGTGTTGGCGGCGGTATTTATACAAAAGCTGCTGACGTTGGTGCCGATTTAGTTGGTAAAGTTGAAGCGGGTATTCCGGAAGATCATCCTTTAAATCCTGCAACTATTGCCGATAATGTTGGTGATAACGTTGGTGATGTTGCCGGAATGGGTGCCGATTTATTTGAAAGTTATGTTGGTTCAATAGTAGGTACTATGGTTTTGGGAACGGCATTTATGGCAGGAACAATGGCAGATGGCGCAAGCTTTGGTGAGGATGGATTTAATGGATTATCTGCAGTGCTATTGCCTTTAGTATTAGGTGGCGTTGGTATTTTAACTTCAATTATAGGAACATTTTTCGTTCGCGTTAAAGAAGGTGGAAATCCGCAAAAAGCCTTAAATGGTGGTGCTATTGGTTCCTCCATCGTAATGGTAATTCTTTCATACTTTATAATTGAATGGATGTTGCCAACCTCGTTTTCATTTGTTGATGTATTATATGGCGGTAAAGAACGAACTATAACATCTTTGGGTATTTTTATTGCTACAATTGTTGGTTTGGTTGCAGGAACTGCTATCGGTTTTATTACTGAATATTATACAGGAACAGGCAAACCTCCGGTAATGAAGATTGTTCGTCAATCGTCGACAGGTGCTGCTACTAATATTATAGCAGGATTAAGTGTTGGTATGATGTCAACTGCTATTCCGGTGCTCATTTTGGGAGCTTCAATTATGATATCGTTTGCATGTGGAGGTCTTTATGGAATTGCAATTGCAGCTGTTGGTATGCTTGCAAACACCGGTATTCAACTAGCCGTTGATGCTTATGGCCCTATTTCAGATAACGCAGGTGGAATTGCTCAAATGGCCGATTTACCTAAAGAAGTTCGTCAAAGAACAGATAAATTAGACGCTGTTGGTAATACAACTGCAGCAATAGGTAAAGGTTTTGCTATCGGATCTGCTGCGCTTACTGCGTTGGCATTGTTTGGAGCATTTATGCAAGTTACAGGGTTAACTTCAATTGATATTTCTCAAGCCCACGTTATTTCCGGTTTATTGTTTGGCGCAATGCTGCCGTTCCTTTTTTCGGCAATGGCAATGCAAAGCGTAGGGAAAGCTGCTATGGCTATGATTGAAGAAGTGCGCCGCCAGTTTGCAACAATACCTGCTTTGAAGGCTGCATTAGAAGTGTTGAAGCGCAACGGAGAAACGGAGATGACTGAATGGTCAAAGGCCGACCAGGATACTTTTAATGCCGCGGAAGGAAAAGCAGAATATGCCAAATGTGTTGAAATTTCAACTAAAGCAGCTGTTAAGGAAATGGTATTGCCGGGTTTAATGGCTGTGTTGGTTCCTGTAATTGTTGGTTTTGCTCCTAAGGTATTAGGTTTAAATACAGGTGATAATGTGTTAATGGGCCCTGAAATGTTAGGTGGTTTGTTAGCCGGTGTTACGGTAAGTGGTGTATTGATGGCAATTTTCCAATCAAATGCAGGCGGTGCTTGGGATAATGCAAAAAAGATGTTTGAAGAAGGTGTTGAAATAAATGGTAAAACATATTACAAAGGCAGCGAGCCGCATAAAGCAGCTGTTGTTGGCGATACTGTTGGTGATCCTTTTAAAGATACTTCCGGACCATCAATTAATATTTTAATTAAGTTAATGAGCGTTGTTAGTCTTGTACTTGCATCGTTGATGATTTAATAATATTGAATTATTTTTTAAGAGCGCCGTGTTGAGAAACATGGCGCTTTTTTTATGTATTGATATGAGTCCGAAAATAATTGAGCATTATTCATGACGCTATTTATATTCATAATATTTGGATGGTTTTCGTCACAGTTTAACTTAATTAATTTTGTGAACCGGAATAAAATACACTTTTGTATTAGCAATGAATTAGAGATGGAAAGTGGCTTGAGGATAAGTATACAGATGGTGATTTTTAAAAGACTGGTTAAGTTTGATTTTTTATTTTGGCCGAAATGGTTGAAAGATCGATTAATTATTACAGTATAAATTTTGCGTAAATAAAAAGTGAAGAATAATTAATTTGCGAAATGGTAATTAAAAATTTTGTTGTAAATAACTATTTAATCATTGCAATAGTTGTAAGGTGGCTTTCGAATGAAACTCAATAATATAAGGCGTTTTGCAGAGTATTTGTCGTTGTTGTAAAGTGTAAAATTTCAGATTTATTATTTTACTTGATTAATTATCGAGTTGTTGTAATTGAAGTTCAGCGCATTATTGCCCAACGGTAAGTAAATTGTAAGTTACCACAGATTAATTTAATCTTGACTAATCATATCTATTTGCAGTATTCAAAGAAAGTTAGCTTCAATTTATTGTAAATGTGTTCATGTAGAGGCATAAAAAAACCCGGCAAATAGCCGGGTTTTTTTTAAATTAATATTTTAGCAATAATTATTTGCTAACTGTAATTTGACGGCTGGTAAATAAACCATCAGCAGTATAAATTTTTACAATGTAGTTACCTGTAGCAATAGTTGAAAGATCGAAATTAACACTTCCGCTAAATGCAGCAGTATTGATAACTTTTTCGCCTATAGCGTTATACATTTCAGCGAAGATTGTACCGAAATCACCACCAACTTGAATTGTTACATTTGAAGTAGCAGGTGTAGGGTAAACAGAAATAGCTGCATCTAGAACTTGGTTAATAACACCAACATTGATATTGATTACTTTACAAGTATTGTCGTTATCATATTTGTTAGTTGCAGTTAAGCACACATTATATGCACCAGAAACTGCGTATGGGTGTGAAGGATTTTCTGCAGATGAAGAAGAACCATCACCGAAATCCCAAGCATATGAATCAGCATCAACTGATAAGTTGTTGAAACTAACTAATGCATCTGTTGCAGTATAATCATATTCTGCAGTTGGTGGATAAGGGTTAAAACGAGCTTCATCGAAGCAACGGTATTGAATAGTTCCCATTGCGTTTGCATCAGCAGCAACTTGTCCTACGTCTAATGCAGTACCCGGCTCTTCATCTTGCATCCAAATTGTATGCATACAGCCATCAACAACTCTGTCATAAGCAAAAGCATAAACAGATTCTAAGTTTTCATGAGCTGTATAAGTCATGTTAACAGGAGCAGACCAAGACATACCGCCATCATCAGAATAAGTTCCGAAAATATCGCGGAAAGACTGCGCTTCAGCTACAGTTGGATCATCAAAATAGTCAGTATACTCAATTGGCATAGAATAAGCCAAATAAATTCGACCTAAATCATAATCAACAGAAGCTGCAGGCATTGAGCAGAAAGTAACACCATCATACATACCTAAGTCAGCGCCAATACCGTCAATATAGTCACCTGATTCATCCCAGTCAACAGTTAAGTCAAATAACATTGGCTCACCTGTGATAGGCATAGTTGAATTCCAATACCAGATAGCACCAACGCCAGGGAAATAACTCCAACCTTCAGTTGCGCCATCATCATCTAATAATGCAGAATAACCTGACCAAACGTGCAATACGCCTGCGTCGTCAAGAATCATTTCATGGAAAGCATCTGTAGTGTTGATTGTGTCGGCAATGCCATCACCATCAACATCAGAAGTTTGATCTAAGTCGCCTTGATAGTTGCAAAGACCTGTTTCTATAATAGATTCAATTGTCCAAGTACCTGGGTTACCGTTATCTGTTGAAGTTAATAAGTATAAATCTGTCCAAGAACTACCATAAAGCACATAAACAGTACTACCACTAACTGCAATTTGGTAACAATCTGCAGATAAAGAAGTAACACATGCTGCTGCATCTAAAGGCAGTGGAGAGTTGTTTACTGTGTAAGTAGCACCACCGTCATCAGAACGTGAAAAGTTGATAGAAGTTGGCGTTGCAGCGTTAGGGCTGATAACATAGATATCATCAGTACCTGTAGGGCAATAGGCGCGTGGCCATAAACCTAAATGTAAAGTTGAGATTGGAAGAGCCGCCCAGTCTGTTGCACCCGGAGCAGAGTTAGCGTAAGCACCGATAGTAGTTCCATCATGTGACATAACAACTTCATGATCTTCAACAAAAATTAATGTACCAAAACCTGAACGAGCTGTTTCAACACGAGCAGTTGGAGCAGGACCCCAAGATGTACCATCATTGTGATTGTAGAACATTCCGCGATCAGCCCAAGCACCATCAGCAACTGTAGAACCGGTAAATATTGCTGAAATAGAACCATCAGGATAAGCAATTACACGGTCCATGGCTGCAGAGTTAGTTTGCAGCGGATAACCAGTGTTACCAATAGTTTCGCCTGTGCGAGCACCTGATTTAGCGTAAAAAGTTTCAGCATTGTAAGGAATGCCGGTTGAATTGTCTTTTACCGTTGATTGGTAAGGTACGGCTTTGGCATTTTTCAATTTTGCCATCATTTCCGCCCTGTTAAACGGAGTCACCTGTGCGGCAGACTGCGCAAACATGCTTAGGGTAAGTAACCCTGTTGCGAGTGTAAGTATTAATTTTCTCATAGCTAAAAATTTTCGTTAGAAAAACAATTTTTGTTAAAGGTATAAAGTTAATGTTAAATTCTGCAAATTCAAGGCATAAGTGGTGAAATTTTACGTGGTTAATACAAATCTTTTTTTAGTAAACAGTCTATACCGGTGATGACAGCGCAATGGTTTAAGCCAATTTTCATGTTATTGCACCTTTTGCATCATAATGGTGAAAACCGTCCATTTTAAAGTGTTAGGCAAACATTTATAACACTTTGAGTGTCGAATTTGGCATTTACCAATTGATTTATTTAACCTTAAAGTTTATTGTTTATTAATTGTTGAAACCTAAAAAAATGGTACATAATGGGAAGGCATTTGCTTCATTTAAAATCGGAGTTGCAACACATTTGTATAGGCTATTAGAAATGTATTTTAAATGAATTGGCAAAATGGATTTAAAAATTAACCTAAGCGGGGAGATATTTCAAAAGTTGTTGATTAGTTTATTAGGGTCTGCGCAGAAATTATCAACCAACACAACATTAAAAATTAGGACAAAAAAAAAGGAGACCAATAATTGATCTCCTTAAAATTTGAGTTGATTGCTTTTTAAGCATTACCGTTTCCGGCAGCTGGAGCAACAACTGGTGCTTTAGCTTTTTTAGCTGCTTTTTTCTTAGGAGCAGCTTTTTTGGCAGTTGCTTTTTTAGCTGCTTTTTTAGGAGCGGCTTTCTTAGCAACTTTTTTTGCAGCCGGACGGCCACGCTTACCTGCTTTTTTAGCTGCTGCTTTTTTAGGAGCTGCTTTTTTAGCTGCTGCTTTTTTAGGAGCTGCTTTTTTAGCTGCTTTTTTAGGAGCTGCTTTTTTAGCTGCTTTTTTGGGAGCTGCTTTTTTAGGAGCCGCTTTTTTAGCTGCTACTTTTTTGCCGGCAGGACGTCCACGTTTGCCAGCTGCTTTTTTTGTTGATTTTGCCATTGGAAAAATATTTGGTTATTGCAAAATTATACATAAATTTATATTATCAAAAATAAAATAAAAAATAATTGTTGATTTTCACATGTTTTGCACATTATTGTATACAACTAACTCTTGAATTACTCTTTTTATACCATTTAACGGTTGATAAACCATAATTAATCATTAATTCTACTTTCTATTCAACCTCATTTATTTCATTTTGTTATTCGTTTTAATACTTTCTACACCATATTTGCCTCGCTGATAAACATTAAGTAACTACCATTTACATTTAATCGGCTCTCAAAATTGTATATTCAAGTATACAAGTCTGCTTCATTACAATTCTAATATTAGATTTTAATCTCCTCGCAAAACAAGTTTATTCCGACAATTTACCATCTTGATGCAATCTGCAATATGCTATATAATCTGTTGCAGGTAAATCGGTAACCGATAAATTATGTAACATCGTAATCAATTGTCCCCTGTGATAGGTGGAATGATTCATGCAATGCAAAACTATTTCACCGTTTTTAGTTTGATGCTCGGCTCCATTTAAAGCTTTGTAATAACTTGAGGAATCAAAAAAACTTTCATTGCGCGTCTCCACAAAGTAGATAAAATCTTCGCATTGCCTTAAAAAATATAAATCAAATCCCGCAAAATCATCACCATACTCAGCACTGGGCCAAGTTAAAGGCGATGAACCCTGCAGCCTGCTTAGCCATATTACTTGAGCATCCCAAATATGATATATCGTTTTACGTAAGGTTGGAAAACTATTGAGCAACGGTTTATCAGTAACATCTGCACTTGCTGATTGTATTTTATTTACCAAGATGCGATTAGCCCAAAGGTTGTATTTGCAATAAGAAAGCAATAGTTGTTTCATAATTTGTGACTTTGTAAAGGTTCTAAATTAATAAATTTAAAGCATGCCCCACCAATATGCATGTTGATATCAGTCAAATGAATATTGTAATGCAGGCAAGCTTAGTTGTTTTAATATGACTTTCATCGCTTCATGGAGTTAAACATGCTGCATCCAATAATACGGTCATATTGCATATTGAAGTCGCGCTTGTATATGAACAGTTGATAGTCGTTCTCGGTTTCGTAACTGTTTCCTTCTGTTAAGGTTAATTCGGCAATGCTCCCGTTAATAGGAATTGTAGCATACATGTAATTGTAATATCCTTGTTTCAAATATAGTTTACCGGTATACTGCTGCTTGTCATAGTCGTATTCCATTTTGGTGTCTTGCCTAAATTGCATATCACTTATACTCCCAAAAATATATACATCACCAGAAGTGATTACATATGGATACTGCAAAACAAAGTTCACCCATGCATAATCTGATTCGGTATTTACATTATTAGCCAAGTCGGCTTGAATAACATATTGGCCGTTGGCATCCTTCTCATAAAAATACTGTTGAAATATCCGACTCTCGTCAACATTTATATAAACTTGATATCCGGATTGGTCCTTCTCAATTTTACGAATCCGATCAGACTGAAACTTTAATGTTTTGGTATCGAAGCGTCGGTATTCTTTGCCTCCGGGAAATACGATGTTGTCTATGTCGTAATAAAGCATGTCGTTTGTAATCATTCTGGGCTTTATAGTGTATTGCGCATTGTCGTATCTGCCATTCTGCATTAAGGTAACACTCACTTCATCATATGCAGATCCGATATCTGCATTTTTAACATCCAGTGTAAAGTTGATTTCCTGATACTCATTCCTATACGGAATCAAGTTAGGGCGATAAACATTCGCATTTATGGCAACTTGTTCTTCCCAAACAAAAAAACGTTTAACTATTACCGGTTTTTCACGATTGTCTTCCTCCCAAATCTTAATTACATAATTACCACTTAAACGAAACTGAATATCATTATTCGGAAATACAATTGTGTAATGTGTGTATTTCTGCAGGGTGGCAAAT
>JANMLV010000234.1:0-11324 GCA_031372705.1 Bacteroidota bacterium
ATTCATTTTGCGCACTTTGCGGGAACCAAAAAACGCGCTTATTAATCCAATTTCTGACTAATCATCTTATGAAACCCAACACAAAAATGGTACACAAAAGTTGCATCCTCAGGTTGCACAGCAGGAGTCGGAAAATGAAAACCTTTTTTATCCATTTCTAAATAAAAACTATTCACAAAATCTAACATATTATTTTTCACCTGCAATAAGTTAATTACCGCTTCATAATTATGATTATTCCGCAGCATTGTTGATGCCACCCTTATATAATTTTGATAAGCCGGCGAATCTTTATCAACCCCTTTTTTTACCAGCGGATAACTATCTAAAAACTCCTTGCAAATTTTCATCGCATTAATAATATCACCCGAGTCGAGCGACAATTTACAGGCATCTAACAGTTCTTCGGCAGATGTATTCATTTTAGGTGAAGTTGACATTGATGAAACCATATTGCAGTAGATTAGAAATGTAAAGTAACTGCTAAATGAATTCAACTAAAACTAAAATGTTTTAATTAATTGTTACCTCAATGTTAACTCAAGCATGATAAGAAACATACTCATTTCTAAAACTCCCATCCGCAAATAAATCAACCAACCCAAATCCCGCACGCGTTTCATGGTAGTATTCATTATCCCACCAGTCGCCCGCAACCGCTCCATTACAGCAATACGTTACACCATTATATTCAACCCTATCTTGCAGGTGAATATGACCGCTCAAACATAATTTAACGTTTTTATGCTTATTAAATATGCCCACTATCGACTTAACATCAGTATGCACCCACGAACCCGGAACGTGAAATTTTCCAAATCGCTGTTTCACATCATCTAAAAAAATATTTGCCGCCAAAATAGGAATATGCGACACCACCATAACCGGCGTTTCCGGCGACACACTTTGCAAATCGCGCTCCAGCCAATCGGTTTGCTCCTCCCCTAATTTGGCAGTATACCACAAACCATTGCTCTTTTTTTGCGTGCTGTCAAGAAACACAATATGCCAGCCGTTTATATCAACACTGCTGAAAGTATTATCCAAATGCATCATCTCCTGAGCAAACTTTTTCCCGTATAAAAAATCCTTTTTTTCCGTGTATAGTCCCCAAATATCATGGTTCCCCAAGGTATTATAAATCTTTAACGAACTTTCATTTTTAAGAATCGAATGCCACAATCCCCATTGTTTTTTAACATCCGGTTTAGTTCTAAAAAGCGCATCTTCAATAGCATCACCACCATTAATTATTAAATCGGGTTTATCCTGCATGTTTTGAATGTGATGCAAACACTTCACGAAACCCTTTTTAGCAGTTTCATCGTTAGAAATATGCGTGTCGGTTAAATGCGCAATACGCAATACCCTATTAGGCGCATTATTAATAAGCGGTGTTGCAACTTCAGCCTTAATGGTATTGGGTAAAAAGTTCCCGGCTGCAATTAACCCTAATGCTTTAAAAAAACTTTTCCTTTCCATAGTGGTTAAATAACTATGCAAAATTGAACACATAGTATTACCACCACGTTACCACAACACTATATTAACCTGAGTATTACCTTTATTTAAACTCAATAAATATAGCAGAATATTAAGTCCATATAGATATTAAGTTACGGCATAATCAATAAAAACTGACTGTACAAGCGTACAGTATTTTAGTCAAAATGTGTAAAATGCATGCACATCAATTACATGTTAATTAAAACACAACACAAAAATGTGCATTACATAATTGAATGTAAAGCCAAAGTTACCGGTTAAAATTGCTGCAAAAATGTTAATAACCGAAACAGCATTTCTTGTATGATGAAAATTATATAACGCAATTTTCAAACAACCTGTAAATTTTTTCAAAATAATTGGAGCAGCAACATTTTACAAACCAATAACATCGGCACCGGCTTTTCGCGACAACGCCCGCCGGCTGACAATCTCAATTCCATTAAATAATTTCAGGTAAAATAACAATCAGGCGCTGTTATAAATGCCGTGGCGGGGGTTTCTGCTGCAATCCGGACTAAGCGAACATGCAGTGCAGGTAATTACGTTGTTGGGTGGTTTATTATTATTAAAATTTTGTGGAATGTAAATTACAATTTCATCCTATTAACAAAATATAATATGAACACAGCATTTCCCTTTATTCGTAACCATGCGGTGAACTACATATTGCACACTTAAATATATCCCGTTCTCTTTGCATGATGATTAAAGATACAATTAATTTTCCGGAGCATGTAGCTCGTTGGAAAGCAAGTGGCTTGTCAATGTCTGCATATTGCAAAGAACAAGGACTTAATTACCAAACGTTTACCTACCATGCCTTACGCATTAAGAAAAAAGAAACTGTTGCTGCTGATGGCAATGGTTTTGTTCAGATAAAGGTGCCAGAAAAAACTACAGCAGGTATTGAATACCATTTACCAAATGGTGGCTATTTTGTTTTTCCTGCTGGTTGTTCCATACAACTGATTAAATCGCTGATTGGTTAATGCTTGCATTAAATAACCAGCAGCGGTATTTTTTGTTTCAAGATGTGGTGGATATGCGAAAAGGTATTGATGGATTGAGTGGACTGGTGCGCGATCATCTAAAATTAAATCCGTTATCCGGTGATGTGTATTTATTTTTTAATCGTAAACGCAATCAGGTGAAATTATTAATGTGGGATAAGGACGGATTTGCGTTGTATTGCAAACGATTAGAAAAAGGCACCTATGAGTTACCCAAAAGTGCGGATGCCGCCATTGGCGTAGATGTATTGCTTTGTATTTTACAAGGAATAAGATTAACAGCAATGCGTAAACGTAAGCGCTATGAGCACGCCGCTTAATTACTCAATGATTTGCATACACTGTTGATTATTTTGTGTACATCTTTTGACCTTTATTTTATAAAAATAATTAAGGTCAATGTATCTTTAATCCATGACCGAAAAGCAAGGTTTTGAGCTGCTAAAAGAAAATACAGAATTGAAATCTGAATTGCTTTTTCTTAAACAAGAGATGGCACAGCTCAAGCGCATGATTTATGGTTCAAAGAGTGAGCGGTTTGTTCCTTCAGAAATACCGGGTCAATTAAGCTTAGATATTGCCACAGAAGAAAACCAAGCAATCAAATCTACAGAAGAGAAGATAAAAATAGAGGCGTATGATCGAAAAGTTACATCCGACCAAAAGATGCATCCGGTTCGTCAAGGCTTCCCCGAAAATCTTCTAAGAGAAATAATCATCATTCAGCCTAAAGAAGATTTATCAGGGTATAAAAAAATGGGTGAAGAACAAACCGAAGTATTGGAATATACCGAGCCTAAGTTCTTTGTTAAACGATTTGTACGCGAGAAATATGTAAACGAGAACACCGGAAAGATTATTATTGGCGAGTTGCCAACCAGAGCAATTGATAAAAGTATGTTCGGTGAAAATTTAATTGCACAGATTATCACCGATAAATATGTCGACCATTTACCATTGTATCGCCAAATAGAACGATTTAAACGCTCAGGGATGACATTATCATCATCCACCTTAAATGATACGGTAAAAAATAGTTGTAACCTGCTAAAGCCTTTATATCAGCATTTAAGGGATGAAGTGTTAGCAGATGATTATTTGCAAGTTGATGAAACACCGATAAAAGTATTAGATCCAGCCACCAAAGGAAAAACACATCGTGGTTATCATTGGGTGTATCATGCGGTAAAAAAGCAATTAATTTTATTTGATTATCGCCCAGGCCGAGGAAGAGAAGGTCCGGAGGAATTATTAAAAAACTTCTCAGGTTATTTACAAACAGATGGATACCAGGTGTATGATAGTTTTGCAAAAAGAAAGGATATTATCCTGCTTGGATGCATGGCGCATGTGCGTCGTAAATTTGATGAAGCTAAACTCAATGATCTGAACCTATCGGAAAATGCATTGCTGCTCATTCAGCGGTTATACATTGTTGAAAAAACAATACGCGAACATAGCAGCATAACAGATGAAGAAATATCACAGTTGCGAAAAGAAATGTCGCTGCCTGCATTAAATGATTTTGAAAGTTGGCTAAAAATGCATTTAACGGATACCTTACCAAAATCGGCCATCGGTCAGGCGATACAATACGCCTTGCCACGCATAGAAAAATTAAGACGATTTACAGAACAGCCTTATTTACAAATAGATAACAACCTAGTGGAAAATGCAATCCGTCCTGTTGCAATAGGTAGAAAAAATTATTTATTTTCCGGCTCACATGAAGGTGCCGAGCGCGCAGCTATGATCTATTCATTCTTCGGCACTTGCAAATTAAATAATGTCAATCCGCAGAAATGGCTAGCTGATGTTTTGGTAAAAATAAATGATACTAAAACATCTGAGCTAAGTAGTTTACTTCCTGCAAACTGGAAGAACCCTAATACTTAAATTATTTTACTAATTTTATTGCATGGGATGTAGTTCAGCGGATGCTTACGTACAAAGTGACTTACTGTATTCCTTATAAAAATGTTCTTGTTATTTCCTACCCAAAGCTGGTAAGAATTGGGGCGATAAGCCATCATACTTTTATGACGATTCTTTTGTAATTCAAATTTGAAATCTTCTGGATAATTTTCAATTGGTTCCTTTTGCCAAGTTCCTGTGAATGGATCATAAAATGTTAAACCCAGACCATATCGATTATGAGTTGAACCAAAAATTCCATACCCATAAATTGCGTCAATGTCATAATCCGGACCTTCGACATCAACGTGTACATTTACAATTTTTTGAATTCCCACCCCTGGCAATTCATAGCTAAACAAATTTGTCCAATTTGATCCTCCATTTGTAGTTTGCCATAAACCGCTGCCCATAGTTCCTATAATGATCTTATTTTGATTATTTGGATCAACCCAAACAGCTGAAATCCTTCCAAGATGACTCGTCTCGTCAATAAATGGTCCTAAATTGCTCCATTCAGGTTCAATGAAAGATTCTTCACAAATGATTTCTTGAGATAATGTTGTATTTAACAAGAACATTAAACAAATTAAGTGGCAGAAATAATTGAGTTTCATCGATTTTTTTTTACTTTTGGATAATTAGTGGAATGTTTTTAACGAAAACATTATTTTGCATGACTCGAACAATATACATTCCAGTTGAGATGTTTATAATATTTATTTTCGAGCTCGCAGTATATATATTTGAAAAATAAATTTCTTTGCCAGTTATATCAGCCATAGAAATTGAGTAAGCGCCTGTTAAATTAGTTTCTAATGTAAATTCTTCTTGAGCGGGATTTGGATAAATCGAGATAGGAATTTCTTTTATGTAATCGTTAACGCCAGTTGTTAGGTCAAACGCAACTATCCAGGCATCACCATCAAAATCATCAGCAGTATTTATGTGGCCACACTCAATATCGTAGCTTGGCAAAACATCGGGCACAATATTTTTGATAAACGCATAGAGCATATTTCCTTTTAGTATCAAATTCCCTTCAAACCCAGAACATCCTAATTCACCACAATAGCCAATTCCGCCAAAATTCCTACTCCATATTTTATTAAAATTTTCATCAGTTTTCATTATCCAATAGTCAGATTCGAGTGTATTGTCGTAATTGCCTGGTAAATCAAAATCATCTGAATAACTATAGCCTAATAAATAATAATTATTTGATTCATCCACCTCAATTCTCTCTAGAAGATCGGCATTTGTGCCTCCAAATACATGTAAGTCTACAAAATTCAACTCATCATCAAAAACTGCTATACCTCCATCATAAAGGCCCCCTATGCCGGTAACATCAGGGAAAATATTTGTTGCGGGATTAGAAGACCCCACAGCAAACATTTTGTCCTGGTTATAAATGATTTCCCCCGGAAGTGATTTAAAATCACTTGCACCTGAAATGATATTTTCATGAACTATATTACCAACGCTATCTAATTTAATTATCCAACGTTTTTCTCCACTTATTCCACTCCCTTCAAGGTCGTGATCATCAGAAAATGATGCGATATGCGCAACGTATTAGCCTCTTTCAATCTCAAGGATTCCTGAGGGGCTATCATCAGCGCTTCCTCCCAAATTCCTTAACCATAATAAATTTCCATTGCTATCTGTTTTTAAAATTACAGCGTCATAGTTTGAACCTGCACCATAGTGAAAAGGAATATCTCCACCACCTAAACTACTTACTCCTGTTATTATATACCCCCCATCCTGTGTAGGCAAAAATTGCTGAAAATCTTCAAAACCTGGGCCACCAAAACAGGCATTCCAAAGTGTATCTCCAAGGCTATTCGTTTTCATCAAAAACAAATCTACACTTCCATGAAAATTTTTACACCCAATACCACCGTTACCACTAAAAATAAATTGACCACTATTTAATTCTTGCACTTTTAATGGGGCATTACTAAAATCCGGATTACTATAATGCTTTTCCCATTGGATATTAAAATCAGAGTCAAATTTTATAACCCAACCCAGTGGGGAAGTGAGCCCTGCTAAATCACCATCAGTAGATGATGTATATAAACATGTAATAAATCCATCATCAGAAGTTTGAATTGCATCTCTGAAAAATTCATTCTCCGTCCCTCCAAAGCATTTTTGCCAAACTATATTGGGCTGTGCTTTGATATGAATTACACTAAATATCAAAAGCTGTAATAAAATTGATACCGGTTTGAGTGTCATAAAATCAATTATATGGGTAAATATATTAAATAAAAAGGTCAGTTCAATTATCTTAAAAACTTAATTAACTGAAGAAATTATTATCATAAACAATTAATTCAATAGTTTTAGTAAGTCATTACTTAAATTACAGGTAGCCATTACTTGGTAATCTCATTTTTAAAAAACAAAAATTCTTAGTAGTTTGGATTTTATTACAAATCAGTCTAACTGTTGCAAAATCGTTATATTAATTGGTTTATAGGTAGTTCAGAACGATAAAAATTGGCAAGTCAGGAGGGTTGGTGTGGCCGACTTAATTTATGTGTGCGTCTTCTTCATAAGAGCCACATTTGTGACTCTGGCTTTTAAATTTAATTTGGATTCCATGGTTTATATATTGTGATTACAAATATCTTATAACAAGACTAACAAGTTAAAATGACATTTCCAAATTTTTTATACTATTTTTTTGTTGTTTTTTAAAAATATTTTGAATCATTACTCAATTATAGTGGATGATGAACTAATTAATAAAAGGGGATTAGTTAAAAGTCGTTGCAATAAAAACTATAAAAGATGATGCAAATTAATTTCCTACTACCATTTAAATTATGTAATGGGGAATAACTTCCATTGAAAAAAATCTCGCAAAGCTATATTTAGAATCTGAACTGCAGTTAAATAAGGCATAAACTCTTGCCCCAAAATAAATGGCAATATTATCACCAAGCAATTCATCTGTTATATTATTTGTTTTCACCATAGAAATCAAAGCGATAATTCTCATAAGTATTTGAAAAATTCCGTTCCACCAACAACATCCCATACGGGTCAAAGCGCAAAGTCCTTGAAAATGAAGTGCTATTTGAGGAATACATGCATTAAAAGTAATTATTTAAATGCAGAATTGAGATGTTTTTGATCGTTTTACATGTGTAAAAGTTCACATCAGTTTAACTTTTTTGTAACTCCTGCCAATTTATTCAGAAATTAGGATGGTTGATGAAAAAATAATGAGCAACCTGCTCGTTAGTATTGCAGCATGCAGTAAACCAAATTGCATGATTCCAATCGCAGCCTTACACATACGCATAACCAACAACATCTATGTCCTAAAAAATTCCTAATTTTGCCAAAAATTAACCTAAAGCATGATTAATCGTCACACAACGCTTATCACCATTTTTATACTTTTAGCAAAAATCGGATTTTCACAGGCTTGCAGCACCTGCAGTATCGACTACGCATGGATTACACCGGGCGTATATCCGGACACCCTCCCTCCTGCTATTGCAGGCGAATTTTATGAAAGTGATATCACCTTTGTAATGCAAGCAGATACTACTGTTGATGTAGTTGGTACATTGGAATTTTTAAATTATCATATTCTTGAACCTGTTGGAATGCCTTATGGCATGAACGTTTCAACCAATTTGGGCGATTTACCGGTCGATTACGACCCCGATGTTAGCCTTTATGGATGTGCGCGCGTTTGCGGAACGCCTTTAGTGCCGGGTTGGTACGAAGTAACTGTCCCCCTTATTGCCACTTTAGAATATCCCGGTGGCGACCAAGCTGCAGAATACAGCATATTTTTAGAGGTATTGCCGGCTCCGGTTGTTGGTGGCGGATTTATTCCTACCACAACCTACGGATGCGACCCTGTGAATGTAGATTTTGAAACAAGCATACACAGTGCAGGCGCCGACGGATTTACCTACAGTTGGGATTTTGGCAATGGCGTTACCAGTAATAGTGAATTTCCTCCCACACAAACTTATACCGCTTTAGGAGGCGTAACAACCGAATACGTGGTAACACATACCATAACTATCGACACATTTGGTTACGAGTTAGATTATGCTACAATTATAGAAAGTGGTTGCGATGATTGCACTTTTTTTGGATGTACCGGATTAATTGAAGCTGAGAAACCGGATTTATATTTAATTATTACTGCACTGGGTATTAATACAGAAGCCGATGCATTTGCTGATACTTATCCTCCAATTACGTTCAGTTTAGGCGCCGCAATCGATCCCGCAGCAACATATACCATGCAAATGAAAGACGATGATGGTGGTTTAGCCGGTGGCGATGACAATTGTGGTTCGTTTACGTTCGATGGCGATGATGTGGGTACTTCCACGTTAACATCAGGCAGTCATACGGTTGAAATTAGTATAACGCACCCTGTAATTACCTATACGTTTTATGATACCATTACCATTTACCCTGCAGTTACTGAACCTATCATTTCAATTGTAGGCGAAACTATATTTTGCTCAGGCGATTCAGCAATATTAAATGCCCCGATTATTGCCGGCGTTGAATACCAATGGGCTAAAGATGGCGACCCAATTCCGGGTGCCGATTCAACAAGTTTAATTGTTTTTGAAACAGGCGTTTACGATTTAATGGTAACCGGTGTCGGTGGCTGTTTTGCAAGTTCCGATACTATTCCCGTTACTGTTTATGAGCAACCTACAGCACCAAATATTATTGTTATTCTCGGCGAATTAACCACATCTACTATTTGGGATGTGCAGTGGTATTATGATGGCAGTCCTATTCCCGGCGCAACTGAAAACACCTATACACCTGCAATTGAAGGCACTTATCAAGTAGCTGCAATTAATGGTCCATGCGTTGCCTTTTCAGTTGAAATCGATTTTGTTTTTCAATCTATTGAAGATATTAATATTTCCGATATTGTTATTAGTCCTAACCCGAATAACGGCACTTTTAATGCATCTTTTTCAGTTGCTTCACCTCAAGATATTACCATTGCACTACAAAATATTTTAGGTGAAACTATTTATGGCGCATCATTAAAAAATGCTTTTGGAACTACCGTTTATCCCATTAATTTAAATCAAGTGGAAAGTGGCATCTATTTTTTAAACATTAAAGGTGAACGCGGCAGCGCAACAGTAAAATTGCTCATTAATTAAAATCAATATGGAATACGGGGAACTGGTGGCCGAGCAACGGCAATATTTTGCGACAAAAGCTACATTGCCGTATCACTTTCGCATTGAACAACTTACACGGTTGCTTAATGTGGTAATTCAACAGGAAAGCGCTATTGTTTCAGCACTTAAACACGATTTGCATAAATCAGATTTGGAAGCATGGGGAACTGAATTTGGTGTTGTAATTACTGAAATAAAATATTATATCAGTAAATTAAAAAAATGGATGCGACCTGAACATATTCGCACACCTATTTTTCATTTTCGGGCGAAAAGTTTTATCCAAAAAATCCCTTATGGCAATACCTTAATTATTGCTCCTTGGAACTATCCTTTCTTACTAACTATTCGTCCGCTAATTGGTGCAATTGCTGCAGGTAATACTGCAATAATTAAACCCTCCGAAAATGCACCTGCAACAGCAGCTGTTTTAGCTGAAATAATTAATAACAATTTCAATAAAGCCTATTTGCATGTTGTGAATACCAATGTGGAAGGTTCAAAACTACTAATTCAACAAAAATTCGATTATATTTTTTATACAGGTGGCGAATCGGTGGGAAGATTAATCTATCAAGCAGCAGCTAAAAACCTTACGCCTGTTACGTTAGAGCTTGGTGGTAAAAATCCGTGTATTATTGATGCCACTGCAAATTTAGATATTACAGCATCGCGTTTAGTTTGGGGGAAATTCAGCAACAGCGGACAAACTTGTGTTGCTGCTGATTATATTTTAGTGCACGAAAGTATTAAAGATGCACTCATTCAAAAAATAATAGCGCGCATCGAATCATTTTTTGGAAAAGATGCACAACAGAGTGCCGATTATGGTCGTATAATTAATAATTTTCATTTCGACCGGGTTTGTAATTTAATGAAAAATGAAAAAATTATTTATGGTGGAAAATCAGATAAAACAGATAAATATATTGAGCCGACACTAATTGAATTGCTTAAGCAAGATAGCGCAATAATGCAAGAAGAAGTTTTTGGTCCGCTGTTGCCAATAATCAGCTTTAGCAAAATAGACGATGCCATTAAAATAATTAATGAACATCCTAACCCATTAGTAATATACCTGTTTACAACAAATAAAAATTTGATGCGCCAATTTGCTGAAGAAACTAGCAGTGGCGATATGGTAATTAATGAAACAGTATTGCATTTCGGCAATTTATTTATGCCAATTGGCGGAAAAGGAAGCAGTGGATTTGGTAAAATGCAAGGGAAATATACTTATGACGCATTTTCTCACCACAAAAGTGTCTTGCAAAAACGGTTTTTTCCTGATTTACCCATTCGTTATCCACCTTATACCCAAGGACAGCTTCAAAAACTCAAAATTTTATTCAAGTATATTTTTCAGCGATAATATTAATTGCGGCTTTTAATAGTCAGTTGAATCACCGTTTGTATAAACAACCTTACTTGCCACCGTTTTCTTTTCATAACTTCGCAACTTAAACTGAATGCATGCAGGAACTAGCAAAACGTATTGCCAATCTGAATGAATCTGCCACCATCAAAATGGCACAGATGACACGTGAGCTGAAGAGCCAGGGACGTGATATCATTGACCTGAGTTTGGGAGAACCGGATTTTGAAACCCCTGAACACATCAGAACAGCAGCAAAAAAAGCTATAGACGACGGATTTACGCATTACACACCCGTTGCAGGGTATT
>JANMLV010000241.1:0-18879 GCA_031372705.1 Bacteroidota bacterium
ACTAGTACAAAGCTTGTTCACTACTTGTTCACTAACTAGACTAAAAAGAGGTTCATTTTTTGGCACAGTTGATTTTTCATTTTTGGGTAATGGCTTTAGATCATCAGAAAAATTGAATAGGTACACGTGGCTTCCTTTGAATGGATTGTAGGAAGGTTCGTAGTTGATATATCCCAGAGAATGTAAGTTTTTCAAACACTTATGATAGGTTGCTTTTGAACTGATTTTACTAATTCGCATTACCTCATCTCGATTTATACTTATTGGATTTTTGAAGCGATTACAATTCCAAAACTGAAACAGCGACATATACAAACTTACGTGTGTTGGATTGAGAGTTTTGTCTGTTGCCACTTTTTCAAAAAATCCCGTTAGGTGTTTTATGTAATTCATCGTACCAACCATTTTGGATTGAACAAATTTGCTGATGCATCTACTTTATTTGATTCTAATAATTTTTGTAGGTCTGCGTATGAATAATAAAGAATACCGCCTATTTTAGTATAGGTTATAGTTCCGTTTACTCTTAAATTTTGTAATGTTCCTGCTGAAATATTTAAAAGTTTTCGTATTTCATTCGATTTGAGCCATTGTTTTTGTTCCTTTTTTTCTGCGTTTAAAATTTTATTTAAATCGGTAAGCAGCAGTTCGCGGAATTCGTTTAAATCTTCTCTTGTGATAACTTCGATTGCCATAATTTTGGGTTTTAATTATTTTTGACAAAGAGAAATAATAAAGTAATATCAAAACAGTTACTGGGGTTCCGTAACCCCCAACAAAACCCAATAAAATCAAGTAAATATTTTTTAAAATTTTTTATTTAAAAAGCAAACTGTACTTTTTTAATGAAATATGATTAAATTTGTGCACTGAATAGTAACTCTTGTAGCTATTCTAAAAATATATTGCGAAAGTTATTTCGAGCAACAGAAAACCGGCAAAGATTTCAAAACAAGCTCTACAAATAAACTGTTCGCCTACGCTATGCGTGGGCTCGGTTTATTAGAGCTGTGGGTGCTTGCCGGTACCTCTGTTGCTGGTGATCGATGTCCCACGCTGTCGTTTGTATACATACCAAATTGGGATTTTTTCGTATATCTAATAAATATTAGCTTATGAAAGATGAGAAAAAAATTAGTCCAGAGTTACTGCAATTTATTGAAATCCATACATTGACATTGGCACAATTGATTAAAATTGAAGATCATATTTTACTCAAAATGGATGGTTTTGGTTATCGAATGTTGCTTGAGGTATTACAACTTAGAGATAGTAAGTAGTTCAATAATCTTTTCTCGAATTGCTTGTTTTGTAGCAGATTCCACATTATAATATTTGACTTTTAAGCTATCAACTGAAATAGTTTCTACATTTTTGGTTTGAAAATTATCTGCAATAAACCTAAAAATGTCCATTTGATTTTTATGCTTTATAATTTCTGTTTCTTGCATAAGACTAAATAAGTAAACTAATTGTGCAACGCTCAGACTAGTTAGCAATTTTATTTGACTGTCGCTACTTTTAATATCGTTAACTTGGTTTGTGTCAAGTTTAATTTTTTTAGTTAAATAATTAATTTCTTCTTCTAACCAACTTGTTAGTTGCACTTTAAGCGGTGGCAAACATTCTTTGTATTTTATGAAGTAACGATTTTGTTTTTGATTGTAATTTTTGAGGTATTTATATAATAGGTCTATTTTTTCTTTAATGTCTATTATTGGTTCTAGTTCTGTTTGAACTTCAAAAATTAAATATTGCAGAAAGTGTGCTGAATTAAAATTCAAATCAAACAGTATCTCTTTAATTGCATTATCAGATATATTTTCTTCATCTAATTGATTGTGCATTGCTGCAATGTAATCTGAACAATAATTGAATTCATAGTATGTTATTTTTTCTTGAATTTTAATAGTCGATACTTTCAAGATTGGTTCGTAAGCCAATTTTAGTAAACCTTCGTTTATAGTTGATCCCAGTAATAAATTTTTTACCTGATTGAGTTTATCAGTAATTTCAAATTCTTTAACTAATATAGAACGGTAAGGTATTTGAATATTGATATTTAAATAAGTACGGTACTCTTTTTCAATAAAACGAAGTATTTTTTCTAGATAGATATAGACTACTTTGAGACAGTCTTTTTTATCGTATTTATTCGAATATTTGTAAATGTCTATAGTGTTTGCAGGGTTTATATCTTTAATAAGTCTAGCAGCTAAATTTTCGATAGCATATTGCTTCTTGTGGATGTATTGTTCTGTTCTTTGATTGGATTTAAAATTGAAAATAGTTTCTTTGTTTAGCTTTTTAATGCGCTCATTTTCTTTCTGCAACGTATGATAACAATAAAAGAAAAATCTAGTTTCGTTAGTTAGGTCTTCTATGTCAATATCCGCCAGAATATATAAACTATCGCTTCCGTTTTTAGTACTCCAATACAATCTTACAACTTTACTATCTAAGTTTAATTCTTGCAAGATAGAAGGAATAAATTCAGCCAAATTTTCATCTACGAAAGTTTCGATTGTATTTATTTCTTCAAATTTAGGATGTAAATTGTGGATAGGCTCTTTAGTTTGATATCGTATTATACCATTTTCTTTAATAAAGTTAACTTTGTAAATAAGATAACTTTCTTCTGTGCAACTTAGTAGAAATGGTACGAAGTCATTTTCGAATACAATTTTGGGATTTTTAATTTCGTTTATAATACGGTCGTAGGTCTCTAAAATGTATTTATGCTTCATATTGGGGTTTATGAGATAAGTAGTAGGTTGGGGTCGCTATTTTTAGAACAATTTAAGCTGGTCGTTAGGCGGTTTTTCTATTCCTTTTGTGGTTCTGCCGCCATACTTCCAAGCATCATTTTTTTCTTTTTGTATTAATTCTTCTAGATTTTGATTAGGTATAAAATTTTGTTCTGCCCTTTGCGCTAAAACGCTTAATTTTTTAATTGCTTCAGCTTTATCTGTTGCTCCAATTTTTGATTTTTCTACTGAAGTTTTAAGCATCGCAATTGTTTCATCATAAACTGTTGTAGGAACTGGAAATGGTGTGCCTCGTTTTCCACCGTGTGCAAATGAAAATCTTGCTGGATCTGAAAATCTTGACGGTGTGCCGTGAATAATTTCGCTTACTAAAGCTAAAGATTGTAATGTTCGTGGTCCAAGTCCTTTGAGTAAAAGAATATCTTCAAATTTTGTTATTTGACTTTCTTGTGCTAACCATAAAATGCTTCCTAGTCTTTTTATATCAACATCTTTAGATTTGATGTTGTCGTACATCGGCATTTTTAATTTCTTAATTTCTGACAGGATTTTATCAGGATTTTGATTGGCAATCTCAATAATTGCAGTTTGACAAGGTTTAGCTAGTTTGTCAACTAAGTTGATTATTTGACCTTGATTTTCTCCACAAATAGCGGTGTGTGGTTCTTCTACAAATGATTTTATATTTGCTGAATGCCAGTGGTATCTTCTTGCCTTTCCTGTAGTAGTTTCCATTCCTTGTTGTATAACTGACCAATCTCCAATTGCACTAACAATGAAATTATGAATGTATAAATTAAAGCCATCCTGAATAGCAGTATTGTCGATTTTAGCCGTTAGTTTACTCAAATTTGAAAGTTCTAAACCGTTCAATCCTGTTTTATCTCCGATAGCAATAAGTTCCTTTGGGGTTTCGATTGATGCTTTGCCCTTGCCGCCACAAATGTAAATTCCGAGTTCTTTTGAATGTGGATTTATTGATTTTTTTAAAGCACTCATTACCGCCGTTGTTACACCTGACGAATTCCAATCCATACCAATAACTGCTCCGAAGCTTTGAAACCAAAATGGGTCTGATATTCGAGATAAAAATGCTTGCTGACCATATTCTGCAATTATACTTTCGACAACTGGAAGACATAAACTTGTCATACGATCGAAAAGCCACGTTGGAATACTGCCTCCTAAAAGTTTTAAATCTGCTGTTCCGGAATGCTTCATTTAATCGAATTTTTGGCATTTTCTAGAAGGTACAATATAGCGGTTGAACGATATGGTTTCCAATCATCAGCAATATATTCCATTTCTTTTTTAAGGTTTTGACTTTTATCAATCTCATACACTTTTCGCATTGCTTTTTTTAATTGTAAATCATCACTTGGAAAAACATCACTTCGCTGTAAAGTAAAAAGCAATATCATATCGATTGTCCAGTTACCAATACCTTTAATTTCATTAAGCAAGCTTCTTATTTCATCATCTTCTAATTCATTCCAGTCGAGAAAAGCTAGATTGTTCGCTTGCCAATATGTTGATAGATAAATCAAGGCATTATATTTCTGCGATGACATTTTAATTGATTTCAATTTTTCTTCTTCTAAAAGATAAATACTGTTTTGATTAATTGTTGCCCCATTTAAAGCTTCTTTCATTTTATTGAATTTTACAGCTTTTCCACGGTAACGTATTTGCATATCTAAAATACAACTTACCAAATCTTCAAATATATCTCCTGACCATCGAATAGTTTGCATAGTTGTTTTTTCGATTATGCTTGCTAATCGTTCATCTTTATCTTTTAAAAACTCGAGTGCTTCATTCACTTTATTGGTACTTATATAATTTTCAGAAATGATTTTTTTACTATTAAAGTCCTGGAATTTTTTTATTTTGTGCAGATAGGCTGACCACTTGCAAAATTCTTTTTATACGTGTTTCTTCTGTTTTAGCTAATTTGATGTAACGTAATAAAAATCGTTTATTTGATGTCGATAGCTTTTCAAAAAATTCTAATGCAGGTTTATTTACTATTAATGCTTTGTTCAAATCTGTCGGAACAATTAAATTATCTACATCGTCCATAAAATCCCATAAGCCTGCTTTTTTAGAAGCGAAAACCGCATCATAACCTGATTGATGTACCAATCCAGCTTCGTCTAATTTTGCAAATCTCACTTTATAGGTTTGTGCCCAGTGTTCTACTTTTCTTGGTGCAATAAGTTGCATTGTTCGCTCATTATCCAATTTGCGTCTAATACCATCAATCCAGCCAAAACACAAAAGTTCATCAAGTACTTCTTGAATAGAAACATATTTATCTTGGACTTCTTTTTTAAAAGTTACTAACCAAATACTTTCCTTTTGAGAATGATTATTTTGAAGCCAATCACGCAATTCTGTTGCTGATTGTACCTCAACTTGAATGAAATTTTCGGTTTTGGTCATAGTTAATTACTTATATTATCGGTAATGAATTTAGCAGTTATTTATTTGCATAGTCATAGCCAATTCTCAGTAACTCTAATAAATTATCATCAATTTCGTCCTCACTTTTAATTCGAATATGGTATGCCATTTTGTTTGGATATTTGCTTCTGGTTTTTATTAATTCGCTATCAATGTGATCATTGCTATAAATTTTTAAATCTAAGGCTGTTTTCATTGGTTTAACAACTAGCCAAGTTTTGGTGTTTGTGAAAACAATTGTATTGACACAAGCACTATAAACATTAGGTTGCCACCTTTCTAGTTTTGTAACCAATGCATCAAACAAAAGAACAATTTCGTCTGATTTATCAAGAAATAAACTGCCAATATCCTTCTCAACACAAATATGATATTGATTGGCTGATTTAAAAACTCGTTTGCAATTATTACAAGTCCACATTAAAATTTGAATTAGTGTTAAATTGAACTATCTAAGAAGTTTAAAAACGGTAAAACTTCTTGATACGCTTTTACTAAATTATCATTAAAATCGGAAGCTAAAACTTCTTGATCAGTGAATGTTTTTTTTGCGATATATTGTTTCAATTTCAACAATTCTAAATTTGGACTATTGGCATCATATCCTTGTGGCGGTCTAGCCAATGTTTCGCCTTGTATGGAACCAAAATAGTTTAGGAAACTTTCTTTTTTAATAATTTCAAAAAGTTCATCGCTGTTATGGGCAATTTCACTTCTTATCTTCTTTAAAGTGTCATTATCTGGTGACCAAAGTCCGCAGGCTATGAAGCTATTATCGCCAGGTTGTATTTGAAGATAAAAACGAGGACTGTTTTCCCCAGAACCTCTCTCAATTAATGAAAATATATTATTTCTATATGGGCTTTTATCTGCTGTAAAACGAAAATCACGGTTAATTCGACTGACATACTTTTTAGGTTCTTTGATTTCGATATAATCGATTTCTTTGATTTTTTCTTGTAACTCGCCCATAAAAGCGGCGTAATTTTCTTTTACCGCTTCCCACTGTTTTTTGTTTTCGTCAAACCAAGCTTTGTTATTATTTGTTTCTATTTGCTTTAAAAAAGCAAGTGTTTCAATTCTGATTGTTGTATATTCCATTTTATATTTTTTTAATTATTAATGTGCTCCACTAACGTCAACAACTTCGCCTTTTTTAATTTTAGCTAAAAAAACTAAAGGCAAAACTGCAAGACAAATAATACCGATGAGTAAAAATCCTTCCGCATAACTTATTATTGATGCTTGTGTTGATACAGCTCCTTCCATTGCACCTGCTGCCATTTGTTCTGCTTCTTGCATTGACTTTCCTTGACTTGTAAATGCTCTTATTAAGCCGTAATAACGTTCATTTGCTTCTGGATTATAAATTGAAGTATTTCCAATTAGACTGTCTCGGTGAACTGCAAATCTTTGTGTGACAAAAGTGTTACAAACTGCAATGCCAATAGCACCACCCAATAATCGCAACATATTTGATAAACCAGATGCCTGTGCGAGATCATTTCCTTTTAGTCCAGCTAACATTAAACCCGTAATAGGAACAAAAATTAATCCGAAACCGAAACCTCTAATCATTTGTGGCCAAAACCATTCCCATTCTCCAGATGTTGGCGTTGCTAAAAAGTAGGTTATAAATTCGTAACCGATAACAGATAAAAAACCAATGATTACTAGTGTTTTAGGACTTACTCCTTTTTGTAACATAGTGGCGCAAGCACCCATCAAGATACCTGTTAGAAAAGAACTCGGAAGTATCAATAATCCTGTTCTAGTTGCGTTCCAACCTAAAAAACCTTGAACAAAAACTGGATATAAAAACACCGATGCATAAATCGACAAACCAAAAGCCATATTTAAAATTGCACCAACAAAAACGTTTCGCCTTGTGAGCAATCTGATGTCAACTACTGGATTTTTTATAGTTAATTCACGATAAATAAATGCTACTAATCCAATAATTGAAGCAATTAACATCGATACTATAAAATTACTATTGAGCCAATCTTTACGCTGTCCTTCTTCAAGAACCAATTGCAATGCTCCAATACCAACAATTAAGAACACTATTCCTAAATAATCTATTTTACCTACAATTGCTTCTTTTGTGTTTTTGATGTATTTCCAGGATAAATAGGTTGCGATAATTCCGATTGGAATGTTTACATAGAAAATCCAACCCCAAGAAAAGTTGTCCGTCAAATATCCTCCTAAAACTGGTCCAAGTGTTGGTCCCATAACGATACCTGCTCCAAAAATTCCATTTGCTTTATCTTGTTCTTCAGGTGGAAAGGTTTCTACTAGAACTGTTTGTGCAGTTGCCAATAATGCACCGCCGCCAATACCTTGAATGAAACGCCATAAAACTAACATTTCGATACTAGTTGATGCTCCGCAAAAAAAGGATGAAACCGTAAATAAAATTACTGAACCAGTAAAATAATTTCGTCGCCCAAAGATATTACTCAAAAATCCAGTTAATGGAATGATAATAATATTTGAAATTGCGTAAGCAGATATTACCCAAGCCGTTTCTTCAATAGTTGATCCTAAATTACCAGCTATTTGCCTTGTAGCTACATTCACTATCGACGTGTCGATAAGTTCCATAATGGCACAAGTTATTACTGTAATTGTAATCAACCATTTTCTTTTACCAACTTCATACGTTGGTTGCTCTGTGGTTGTAGTATCCATTAGTTATTCAGTTTTTACTTTAACAGCCACACTCATACCTGCACGAAGATTGGAAGCATTATTTTTATCAGTCAAGACAATTTTTACTGGAATACGTTGTGTTACTTTTACAAAATTTCCTGTTGCATTGTCCGCTGGAAGTAATGAAAATTTAGAACCTGTTGCTTGTGAAAATGATTGTACTTTACCTTTTAATGGTTCGCCATCAAAAGCATCTACTTCGATTTCCGCTTCTTGACCAATTTTCATTTTTTCGATTTGAGTTTCTTTAAAATTAGCTACAATCCAAATTTTGTTATTGTTTGTAATTGCCATTAATGGTTGTCCGATAGAAACAACTTGACCGTTTTGAACATTCTTTTTTGAAACTATGCCATCAGCTGGTGCCAAGATTGCACAGTACGATAATTGTAGTTTTGCCATTTGCAATGCATTTTCAGCTTGTTTAATTCCAATTTCTGCCATTGCGACACTTTCATTGGATGTAGAAACGCCAGCTTGTGACGAGGCAACCTGTTTTTGCAATGCAAGTACTTGACCTTGTGCCACCTTTAATAATTTTTCAGCAGTTTCTTTTTCCGCTTTTACTCCATCAAATTGTTGTTGCGTAGCAGATTTTTGCTCTAATAAATTTTTAAATCGATTAAAGTTTTTAGTTGCCAAATCTACTCTGACTTTGGCAGCATCGACACCAGCATCGGCAGCATAACCATTTGCTGCAACTGAACTTACACCCGATGACGCAGCATTTAAGCCACTTGAAGACAATTTAACATTTTGTTTTGCCATTAATAGTGCCACCTCTGCTTGTTGTACCGCAATTTTATAAGTAGCATCATCTAACAAAACCAAAGTATCACCTTGTTTTACTGCCTGATTGTCTTCAACTAAAACCTTTGCAACAGTACTGTTTATTTTTGGAATTACTGGACTAATGTCGGTTTCTAATTGTGCATTGTCTGTTGTTTCTGAATTTCCGCAACTTGTTACTATTAGTGAAGTTGCTATTGATAAATAAATAACTATTTTTTTCATTTTATTTTTTGTTAGTTGATTGATTTTAAAAGTTTTTTATGAGCTAGATCAGCATTGGAAATTGCGGTTGTTAAATTGATTTTTGCATTAACTAGTAGTGCATTTGCATTTAGAAAGTCGGTTGCCGTTGTGTTGTTGGCGTTAAATTTATTTTGTTCTACACGAAAGTTTTCCGTTGCTTGAGTTACTGCTTTTTTTGCAATTTCAATTTTTTGTTTTGCTAGTTGGAAATTATTGTAGTCTGCATTCACTTCAATTTGGATGCCTTCTTTTACTTGATTTATTGATGTATTTACTTTATCAATTGAAAATTTACTCTCTTTAATTTTATTTTTGTTGGTAAATACATCAGTTAAGTTCCAATTTAGCGAAACGCCAGCATACCAAGTTCCAGTGAATGTTTCTTGATTTGGAAATACACGCATATTGGGTTGGTCATAGTTGTAAGATCCAATACCACTTAACGTTGGTAAATAATTGCTATTTGTTATTTTCTTTGCAATAGTTGCTTGTTCTTCTCTTACCGATAAACCTTTTATTTCGCTTCTGTTTTTTAAAGCATTGGAAACCGCATTATCTAAAGAAAGCTCTTGAACAGGATTTGAAGGAAGTTCTTCTAGAATATCGATTGTTTTATTTAATCCCGTTAAGATTGATAGATTGTTTTTGAAGAAAAGTATTGTATTTTCAATATCGCTTAAATTAGTTTCAAGGTTTGAAATTGCCAAATCAATTTTTAAAACTTCGTTTTCTAAAATCACACCTTGCTTGACATAATTGTTAGCATCGTTTTTTTGGTTGTTTAAAAGTTCGATGTTTGCTTCAATTATTTTTTTGGTCTGTTTTGTTGCATACAAATTGTAGTAGATAGAAGCTATTTGGTAACTAACATCATTTTTTGATGTTGCAATATCAAAATCAACTGCTTTTTTATCCAATTCAGCAATTTTATTGGCATTTCTCAATTTTCCACCTGCCCAAATAAGTTGTCTTGCCTGCACTGCGTTGTACGATTGATTTAAAATTTGTGGATTTAAAACCACGTTTCCTGTTGGAAAAGCAACGCTGAATGGCGTAATGTTATCGCTAATTCTGATATAACTAGCTGATGCAGTAACCTGCGGTAGTTGGTTAGATTTGCTTTGGCTTAATTTAACATCTGCGATTTTAAAGTTTAGACTGTCTAACTTTATTTGGTTGCTGTGGTTTACACCAAGTGAAATTGCCTCTTCTAAGTTGACTACTTTCTTTTCTTGTCCATACGAATTGATAGAAATAAAAAGAGTAAAACAAGTCAAGCTAGTAAAGGACAAAAAACGTACTACTTTCTTCATTTGAATTATTGTTTAATTGATTGTTACAAATATTAGACAAATTTAATTCAAATTATGAACCTAATTCATTTTTTAACAAATTTTTTTAAATCGTTATGCCTTTTGAAAAAATGGAAATATAGGTTTCTATCAAATCATCTTGTTTGATGTCTAAATTTTCTTCCATAAAAGTACCACGAACTTTCAGTAATTGTAGCATTCCCACTGTCATTCCCCAAAGTGACATAGTTAAATGCAAAGAATTTATACTAGCATTCAAAAATCCATCAGCTTTAGCACGTTCGGCAATACGATAAACAAGATTAGTAATATTTTGCGATGATTTGTACATTTCTTCGGTTTCAACAGCTTTGTGATTGGCTTCGTAGAGTGAAACTAAATCATAGTAGAGTGGAAACTGTTTATAAAAAGTATAATTCATTCGAATAATTGCAATTAATTGCTCGAAAGAAGTAGTGTTTTGCTTTTCAATTAATTCAAATTCTACAAATAATTTATTTCTAGCTCTGATTGTAAGGGAACTTAAAATCTCTTCTTTGCTCTTAAAATACAAATAAATTGTACCTTTTGCTAGTTCTGTATCCTCAGCTATTGCTTCAATACTTAAACCATAAAGACCGTGTTGTGTCATTACGTTTTCAGCAGCTTTTAAAATCAAATCTTTACGATTTTCTTTTTCCTTTAATTTTCTATCTTTGGTGCTCATAATAATATATTAATGATTGCAAAGGTATAAAAGAAAATTTTAGTAACTATTTTTTGTGATTTTTCTAACTTATTGTATTTATTCAACCATTTTAAATCTCGGTAAATTAATTTCGTGTTCTTGTGGATATGGTGCTCTTTCAGTTGTGCTGATATCTCCACGAAGTTGCTCGGTTGCTTTGAATTGTAGCGTAGTAGAATTTGCATATCTAGGATCTGGTTTGAAAGGCATTTTTGCCATTTTTGAAATAGTTATCGTTGGAAAATGATAATCTACTTCGACAATACCTAAAAGCAAATAACATCCGCCACCTTTGAACGAGTAGTTTATTAGACTTTTAGGAAAGTGTGCTGTATCAAAATAATCGCCGTTTGTATCTATCCAAGTGCCAAAATACATCGTTCCAACTTTTGTCGGCACTTGTTTTATAGAAACTAAATACGCTATCAATTTTACTTCTTTCTTAATGTAATTGATAAGGTTATTGGCAACCACATTACTTTTATATTTTGTTTCTAATAAATCAAAAGGTGAGCACGAAACTGGAAAACTCAACAATTCAATTTCATCAAAAGCATCTTCTAAAATGGATCGTTCTATAATTGGAAATTTGAATTCTTTGGTAGGTTCTTCAATAAGCAAAGGACTATTTATTTCTAATTTATGGTTTATTAAAAGCATTCGAGCTTCGATGATTAATTGACTTTTTGTTTTGCCAGTTGAGCGAAATGCTCCAATAAATATTAGTGATTGAATACTTTCTAATCCTGATGGAACTCTTGTTATAAAATTCTCGATGGATTTAAATTCTCCTTTTTTTTCTCGTTCAGCAACAATATTAAAGATATATTCACTATTCAAATTTTTTAATAGTCCAAAACCCAAATACACATCAATACCGTGGACTGTAGTTTGATAAATACTTTTGTTTATGCAAGGATTATGAATTATTGCTCCGCTCATTTTGGCTTCGTGAATGTAAATTTCTGGTCTGTAAAAACCGCCACCGTTGTTTATTGCAGCTACCATAAACTCAATTCCATAATAGGTTTTTAAATATAAGCTTTGATAACTTTCAACTGCATAAGATGCAGAATGTGCTTTACAAAATGAATATCCTGCAAAACTTTCTATTTGTCTGTACACTTCTTCGCTTAATTTTTCTGGATGTCCTTGCGCTTTGCAAGAAACAAAAAATTGATCTTTAACCGATTGTAATTCTGCCAACGAACGCCCTTTTCCGCTAATGGCTCTTCGCAAAATATCGCCATACGCCGCAGTGAGTCCGCCGTAGTGCAAAGCAATTTTTATTACATCTTCTTGATAGACCATAACACCGTAAGTTTCTCCAAGCTGTTCTTTGAAAACTTCGTGAAAATATTCAAATTTATCTGGATGATTGTGTCGAAAAATATATTCTCGCATCATTCCGCTTTGTGCAACTCCCGGACGAATGATACTTGATGCAGCAACAAGCGTTTTGTAATTATCACATTTCAATCTTCTTAATAATCCTCGCATTGCAGGACTTTCAATGTAAAAGCAACCTAACGTTTTGCCGATGCTTAAAAACTCATTGCATTTGGTTTCGTTTTTTGATAATGATATGTTGGTAATGTCAACTTTAATCCCTTTATTTTTTTCAATAATTTTTACTGCTTCATCTATTGTTCCAAGACCGCGCTGGCTTAAAATATCGAATTTTTCAAAACCAATATCTTCTGCAACGTGCATATCAAATTGCACAATTGGAAACCCTTTTGGTGGCATTTCAAGAGCTGTAAAATTGGTAATTGGTTCTTCAGAAATGATAATTCCGCAAGAGTGCATACTGCGTTGGTTTGGATATTTCTCTAGCATCATTCCATATTCTTCAACATATTTTACTACCGAATTAGTTTCCTTCTCTCTTCCTTTTGCTTTTGATAAACCATCTAATTCGTCTTTTGATAATCCAAAAACTTTCCCAACTTCTCTAAAAATTGAACGGTATTTGAATTCTACATTTGTACCACAAAACGCCACGTGATTGGGATCAAATCGTTTGAAAATATATTCCAATATAAAATCACGTTCTCGCCAGGACCAATCAATATCAAAATCTGGTGGACTTTTTCGATTTTCGTTTAGAAATCGTTCAAAATATAAATCCAATTCAATTGGACAAATATCTGTAATTCCAAGGCAATAACTCACAATACTATTGGCTCCGCTACCACGACCAACGTGCATAAAACCTTGACTTTTGCTATATTGAATAATATCCCAAGTAATTAGAAAATAGCCGCCGAAATTCAAATCGTTAATTACTTTTAATTCTTTTAAAACTCTGGCTTGGGCTTCTTTATTATCATTTCCATAGCGTTTGATTAAACCACTTTTGGCTAAGTTTTCTAATAATAAACGGTCGCCTTCTTTACTTTTAGTGTAGAATTTTTTGTTGCGAGGTGTCTTAAATTCGAATTCAAAATTGCATTGATCAATCATTAATTCGGTATTTTTTATAATTTCAGGATATTCAGTATAACTTTTAATCAATTCTTCAGAACTTGTCATTATTTCGGAAGTTTTGCAAATATCGTCTTCCGTTAATTTTGATAATAAATTATTGTTATCAATGGCTCGAAGAATTCTGTGTAGATTAAATTCCTTTTTAGTTCTGAAAGTAACTGGTTGAAGAATGACCGATTTTTCAATTTTATTTTTCCATTCGGTTTTAAATAATTTTATAACTTCTTCTGGACGAATGCCAATGTATTCGAAATTTCGTAAGTTGTTAGGAATATTTTGAGTTGGATAAATAACAAATACATTTTCAAATGCAGGTGCGACATTTGGTAAATTAGTTTTAGATAAATTGTGATTGGTTAGCAAACGGCACATCTCGCCGATACCTTTTTGGTTTTTGGCCAAGCCAATAAAAAGCAGTTGGTTTTCTTGTCTGAATTCAACACCAACGATAGGTTTTATATTTGCTTCTTTGCATTGTTTGGTAAAATCATAAATACCAGTTACTGTATTAATATCTGTTAATGCTAATGCTTTTAGCTCACAAATTTTAGCGTGTTCAATAAGTTCGTTTAATGGAATTGTACCATAACGCAAGCTATGATAGGAATGGCAGTTGAGGTACATTTTACTTTGTTTTTTGTTTAATAATTGTACCCGAACAGCGTGAAACGGCATCGGAACCAAATCTGTTTTTAATTTTATCAATGGCTTGGTATAACGACAACATTTCGGTGGTATCTTCAAACATATTGATTTGATAAGTTCCACGAACTAATCCAGTAAAGCGTATTCCGACCAAACGCAATCGCATTCGTCTGGCGTATACTTTCTCAAAAAGCTGTATGGCTGTTTTGGTTAAAATATGGTCGAAAGAAGTATAAGGTATTCTGATTTGTTTAGTTTCTGTATCAAAATTATTGTATCGGATTTTAATTACGATGGTAGAAGCCAAAAAGCCTTCTGAACGCAATTGATAGGATAGTTTTTCTACCATTCCCGTAATTAATGATTTGATATTGTAAATATCAATTGTATCGGTTTCAAAAGTATGTTCTGTAGAAATCGATTTTCTTTCGGTGTACGGTTCTACAGGATTGTTGTCAATTCCGTTCGCTTTTTTCCATATTTCAACTCCATTTTTCCCAATCATTTGTTGCAGCACTTCGACTGGCATTTCAGATAAAGTTTGGATGTTTCTAATTCCAATTCTTGAAAGTAATTGAAAAGTAACATCGCCCAACATTGGTATTTTTTGAATTGGTAAAGGGTTTAAAAATGGTTTTACGTTGGTTTCTATAATTTCTAATTTTCCCAAAGGTTTCGCTTCTCCAGTGCCAATTTTAGAGACTGTTTTGTTTACTGAAAGGGCAAAACTTATAGGCAAACCACTTTCTTTAAGAATTTTAGTTGCCATTTCAGATGTCCATTTATAGCAACCAAAAAATTTATCCATTCCGGTTAAGTCTAAATAAAATTCATCGATACTTGCTTTTTCAACTACTGGCGCTACTTCCTCTAAAATTGAAGTTACTTCGTGAGATTTGTTAGAATAATATTCCATATCGCCTTTAATAACCGACGCTTGTGGACAAAGACGTAAAGCATATTTTATAGGCATTGCAGAGCGAACTCCAAATTTTCTAGCTTCGTAAGAACAAGAAGCGACAACACCACGATCAGAACTGCCACCAATAATTAATGGTAATCCGATTAGTTTTGGATTGATTAATCTTTCGCAGGAAACAAAGAATGTATCTAAGTCCATATGTACTATTGCCCGTTGCATAAAAATTTTGAGAATTAAGTTTTAATTTATTTTACAAAATTAGAACCATATTACCAAAAAATATTATATTTGTTGTGAATTAAATTCACATTAACATATGTCTATATTTTCAGATAATCTTAGATACCTTCGTGTTAAAAGCGGAATGACACAGCAAAAAATTGCAGATGAGTTACGAATACCTCGTGAACGCTACGCAAAATATGAAGGAACCACAGATCCACCACTTGATTGCTTACAAAAAATTTCTCGTTATTTTCACGTAAGTATCGATTTATTGTTGTCATTTGATATCCGACGTGTACCCTATGAAAATTTATTACAGTTAGAAGAAAATAGAATTTTGCTCCCAATCATTGTAGACAGTAACGGTGAAAATAAAATTGAAATTGTTGCAGCTAAAGCGCAAGCTGGATATTTGACTGGTTATGTTGATCCAGAATTTATTGAAAATTTGCAACGTATTTCTTTACCTTTTCTATCTAGTGGAAAATATCGAGCTTTTCCAATTGAAGGAAGTTCGATGCCACCGCACAATGATAAATCGTTTATAGTTGGCAAATACATTGAAAAATTAACTGATATCAAAGACGGAAAAACTTATGTTGTTTTGAGCCGTAATGATGGAATAGTTTACAAACGATTGTACCGTAAACAAAAAAATGAAGCTATTTTTATATTTCACTCGGATAATCAAGTTTATAAACCTTACGAGGTAAAAGCCAATGAAATTCTTGAGATTTGGGAACACGTTTGTAGTTTCTGCACTCAAGAATTTCAACCTGACGATTTAGGTGTTATGAATGTAAAGGATATGTTTCAACAATTGCGTTTGGAAATTAGTGAATTGAGGAACAATTAAATGCTGCTTTGTTTTTTATTAATTATTCACTTTATAATCACGATTTTAAATAACTTAATTTTGAGATTATGACAACTCTATATCCATTCTTAAAAGTAAATTTTCTTTAATTGTGTAAATGTGCTTAATAGTATCATCGAACAATATCTTTCCTTCTAAATCTTTTACGAATTGATGTACTTTAACTGCAAATCGACCATCGCTTAATTCTGATATATGTAAAGGTTCAACAACACCATTTATTTCTGACCATTGTCTTGTCCAATATGCTCGTATTTCATCGTGTCCTTCAACGTAACCACCTTCAAATGCTTTTGGCCACTGAACGTCTTTATGAAATGTTGCTAAAGTAGTATCAATATCTCTAGAGTTGAAACCTTTGTAAGCTTTTAAAATCAAATCGTGTACTAGATTTTCCATAAAATAATTATTAATATTATGCCCCAAAAATAGATAATCCCTAAACGGATTATTTGTGAGATACATCACTTTTTTTTAAACTTAATCTACTTAGTGTTTCTCTAGAAACACCTAAGTAAGAAGCTAAAAGCGTTTTTGATACTCTCTTAAATATTTCCGGTTGATTTTTTGAAACTATTTCAAAGCGCTCATTTATGTTAGTTGTTAAAAAGTATAATAATCGTTGCTGAGTAGTGGTAAATCCTAATGTTGACTTTTGATGAAAAAATTTTTGCATTTGAGGAAAATCATTACATAACTTATAGTAATTCTCAAGTGACAAACAAAATAAATGTGTTTTTTCGACACATTCTAAATACATCGTGGTTTTACTTTTGTTAAAGTATGCCATAAAGTCACTTTCCCAACGATCTTCATTAACAATAGAAAAAATAAATTCTTTCCCAAGATCATTTACATATACTAATTTCATCAGTCCAGAAACAACGTAATAACATTCATAAACATATTCATTTTTAATGAATACTTTGTCACTCTTTTTAAAATGTCTTTCAACAAAGTAAGATTTAATTAAGTTAAATTCTTGTTCAGAAAGTGATACAATTTTTTCAAATTGTTGTTTTAAGAATTCGCTCATATTTACTTTTAATTATTAAAATAGCAAATTTATTAATAATTTTAAATAAATTTCTGAAACGATTTACTATTTCATTCAAATAGTAACGCTTTTCAACGTATTATTAGACTTAAATTTATCTCTGAGCAACATCATATCCTCACTTACTTTTTTATCCAATACTTTTGCATAATGTTGGGTAGTTTGAATGTTTTTATGTCCAAGCATTTTACTAACAGTTTCAATAGGAACTCCATTTGTAAGCGTAACAGTTGTCGCAAAAGTGTGTCGCGCCATATGAAAGGTAATTTCTTTTGAAATGTCGCATAAATCGCCAATCTCTTTAAGGTAAGCATTCATTTTCTGATTGGTCAAAATTGGTAAAATATTATCTTCGTTTACACTTTTAGGATGATTTGCATATTTTTGAATTATTTCTTCCGCGATTGGCAGCACAGGAATTTTTGATTTTGTATCGGTTTTTTGACGGTTTTTGAATATCCATTTTTCACCATCAATACCAATTACGATGTGATCTCTTTTTAATAATTTCACATCTACATAGGCTAGACCAGTGTAGCAAGAAAAAATAAAAATATCTTTTACTAAATTTAATCGATCAGATGTAAATCGTTTATTGTGAATCCTATTTAATTCTTCTTCAGTAAGAAAATCTCTTTCCACTTCCTTCATTTTTCCATCATAGCGAGTAGTTGGATCTTTTTCCATCCATTCATTATCTAAACAGATTTTTATAATCTTTCTAAAATTTCTAACATACTTAACCGCAGTATTGTTATTGCATTTTTTTACACTTCGTAAATAGAATTCAAATTCAGTCACAAAAGCGTAGTCAAGTTTGTTTATATCAATATCTGAAACTTTGAATTTCCATAAGATAAACTCTTGTAAATGTTTTAAAGATATTTTGAAACGTTCTAATGTTCCGTAAGCATAGCCGTTTCCGATGAGGTCTTTAATTTTATCATTATGGTTTTGATAAATTGGAATTATCATTCGTGCTTTTTCATCTACACCCAGGATTTTGCTTTTCATTGTTTCAGCAGTTACAGGAATTTTTTTATGTATTAATTCCATTTGCATATCAATGATTTGAATTTGTAACATATCAAGATGACTGTTTATTGAACGAGCTTCAATTGAGTTGCCTTTCATTTTACCTGTTTCGGTAGACCATTTGGATATTTCTACAAATCGATTTGTACTTAATTCAATTCGTTTTCCATTGATAGTAATCCTAGTGTAAATTGGAATTAATCCGCTTACATTGGCTTTTGCTCTTTTTGCATAAAAAAGAATTGATACTTTTGTTTTCATCGTGGTAACCATTTAGTTGTTATTAAATTTAATTCTAATAAGACTAACACACAAGATGTACAATTTTTAAACTGGTCGTTGAACTGGTTGTAATGCCTTGTGAATGCTAGGTTGAGACAAAAATCGGTTACCCTAATTTCGGATAGTTTAGGGTAACCGATTTTATCCCTTTCAGTTCACGCATTAATGAATAATTTGATAGTGTGGGAAACGAAAAAACCCTTTAAATCATACGATTTAAAGGGTTTTAATTCAATTTGTATTTCTACTGGCGGAGAAAGAGGGATTCGAACCCCCGGACCTGTGACAGTCAACAGTTTTCAAGACTGCCGCATTCGAC
>JANMLV010000290.1:0-10546 GCA_031372705.1 Bacteroidota bacterium
GGCCCTTCAAAGGCATCTACCAGCACTAACGCGCCATCGGCCATGTTCAAAACACGTTCAACTTCGCCGCCAAAATCACTGTGGCCGGGTGTATCAATGATGTTAATTTTTACGCCTTTATAGTTTACAGATACGTTTTTAGAAGTAATGGTAATACCTCTTTCACGCTCTAATTCGTTATTATCAAGAATGAGTTCACTATGCTCTTTTGAAAAGAGTTGGCAATGATGTAAAATTTTGTCGACGAGGGTCGTTTTACCGTGGTCAACGTGCGCAATAATCGCAATGTTTCTAGTTTCCTGCATAAAATGGGTGCAAAGGTAGCGTTTTTATTGGAGAATTACGTTAAATCCGCTCAATTTAGGATACTTTCACAAAGGTTTATTGTAGTATTAACCTTTTTTATCTACTCAGCGCAACATAATCTTTAATCAGCGTCCGAATAAATGTGATACGGTCGCCGGGAATTTTATCGGTATTTAACCGCGTTTTAACAATTTGAGCAGCATTTTCAAGTGCCTCATCATGCCCGTTATTCTTGAATTTCAGCGACTTATCCATTACTTCTTTGAGCAAAATCATTTCTGCTTCGGTGAATTCGCGTACTTGAGTATAAACCGGCTCATAATTTCCAAGTGTTCTAATGTTCAGAATATCAGCAAGTTGTATTCGTTGAGTGGCATTTATCTTTATCACAGTTGTATTGGCAATGATATCTCCAAGCCGCTGACCTTTGTCGGATGAACTAACCAACATTACGCCTACAGAGCCCAAAGAAAAGAAAATATCCACCGGACGAAGCGCCCAGCGCATCAGGTAATCGTTTATGGATGGTTCAGTACCGGTTAGTTTTACAACCTTTATCCCGAGCATTCGTTTGCCGAGTGTTTGGCCATCCATCATAATTTCGGATGCGAAATAGTAGAAAAACAAGACCGGAAACACGATTAAATACAGATAATAATCCATGCTAGGTATGATTCCCGTACTCACTAACAGTAAGGAAAGTATGAAAAGCCCTAATGACTGAATAATCATATCGATTACCGTTGCGAAAATCCTATCTTTAACATCAGCCAATTCATAGTTGATGGTAACATTTTGCGTAGTGAGTATATCAATTGTGCGCATAAAGTAGACTCTAAAAGCAATAAGCTTTGGTCAAAAGTAATTATTTTATCTAAAACTATCCTAACACTAGAAATCCCTGATAAATTTCAAAGCCAGATGCTTGCCAAAAAACGCCCTAACAAGTAATTTTTAAATCTATATAAGAAACATATATATTTACCACGTTATTGAAAACACATGCGCGAGACAAGCTTTATTGAGCAGAACAAAAAAAAATGGGACGAGTTCGAAGCTAAATTCGAAAACGAAACCGACCCCGAAAAGGTAAGCAATTTGTTTATTCAAATAACTGACGACCTCTCCTATGCCAGAACCTATTACCCGAACAGGTCGGTGAAAATTTACCTCAACAATCTGTCACAAAAAGTTTTTCATTCCATTTATAAAAACAAGGTTCGTAGACGCAGGAAATTTAAAACATTTTGGTCGGATGAATTACCACAGAAAATGCATGAATCCAGATGGTCGCTATTATTTACGTTTAGCCTATTCATGATTGCCTTTTTTATCGGTATATTTTCAAGCATGCACGACCCTGACTTTGCCAGATATATATTGGGCGATTCATATGTTCGCATGACAGAAGAGAACATTGCAAGTGGCGACCCTATGAAAGTGTATAAGGAGATGAATCAATTCGATATGTTTTTTGGGATAACATTTAACAATCTTCGCGTTGCATTTATTACCATGATTTTTGGGATATTTTTTGGATTAGGTACTTCATACTTTATTTTATACAATGGAATAATGGTAGGCACATTTCAATATTTTTTTATTGAACGAGGATTGTTCTGGGATTCGTTTTTAACAATTTGGGTGCATGGTGCATTAGAAATTTCAGCAATTGTAATTGCAGGAACAGCCGGAATTACTTTAGGGAGAGGATTATTGTTTCCCGGCACTTATACAAGAGGACAATCGTTTAGAATTAACGGCTTAAGGGCTGTGCAAATATTTTTAGGCATAGCGCCCATAATTGTGCTGGCAGGAATTAATGAAAGCTTTTTAACGCGCTATACCGAAACACCTGATTTTGTTAGAGCTTTACTCATAATTGTTGAGTTTGGCTTTATGCTCTTTTACTTTGTTATTTATCCTGCCCGCAAAGCAAAAAAAGGATTTAGCGTTAATAGAAAATCGGATGAAATACCTTTCGAAAAAATGCCGGAGGTGAAATTAAATAAAATAAAAACGAATGGTGTTATTTTCGCCGACAGCTTTATAATATTAAGACAATTTTTTTGGCCAATATTAACTGTAACACTTTCACTTGCTTTAGCATATACCGGTTTCTATTTTTGGCAGATTGTGAGTTTTTCAGATGTTTATCATGAAATTCAAATAGTAAGAGTGATTGCTATATTTGAATCTATAACCGACGTTAACGCGTTGCTTAATTATGATAACATATTTTTGTTTACAGATTATGGCACATTTAGTGGATTTACTTCAGCAGGTTACTTGTTTTTACTAAATGCGTTTTCGTTAGCATTAGTTGCAGCCCTTTCTTTTTACATACTGTTAAATATTAAGCTAAAACAGCTCAAATTTAACTGGGCCGAATTTGGTAAGTTTATATTAAATAAAGGTTGGTTCATATTGATTACATGTTTGCTGTTACATAGTATCCTATTGATTGATTATCAAATAGCAAATTTTATGTTTTATTTGTTAATTCCTATACTGTTTTTTATCTGTGCAGATATGATACTGCATAAACGGCCAACCTTTAATTCTTACGGGAAAATACAATATTTGTTCAAGCAATTTTTAAACATTCAATTGTTATTTCTTCCTTTATTGTTATTAAGCATTATGATGGCCTGTATCGGGCATTCGCTGTTATCGTTTTTTAACATAGAATTAATCAAATGGAATATCCCTTTTGATGCTTTAGTGTATGAAGCTTTTCAAGATTTAAGTATAACATTAATAATCATGTTTACCATATTTATTCAACTTGCAATGATTGCTATAAATATGGGCATTATGTTTTTAAGTTTTGAAGAAACCGAATCAGCTACTGATTTAAATGAGCGATTAACCCAATTAGTTAACAAGAAAAACACGATTGCCAATTCATGAGGTTGTGGTTGTTCACCATATTGTTTTCTATAAACATTGCTTATGTGCATGCACAGCAGGAAGAGCCTGTGTATCATCCAATTGATAAATCAGCGTGGCAAAAAACAGTTGACGGATTAAATTATAATGAAGAGCCGGAAAAACAAACAGCAATGCCCGACCCAACTATACCCGATGTACCAATAGACTCAGGTTTAACTATTTTCAAGGTTCTAGAATTTTTGTTAATTGCAGGTGTGCTGATATTTTTACTTGTGTATTTATTTGGCTCAGGATTGTTTTCCAAAAACAAAGTACCGAGTACGTTTATTAACACGATTACCGAATTAGATGAGCGACCGATGGAATCTGACTTGGAAAGATATTTGCGCGAAGCTTTGGAACGGCGCGATTTCAAGTTGGCCATCAGGATATATTATCTTATGATATTAAAATCGCTAAACGACGCAGAAATTATTACATGGAAGAAGGAGAAAACTAATATGGATTATATGCGTGAATTGCGTCAGCATCCAAATTACGACGCATTTAGCAGCAATACCTACATTTTTGAATACGTTTGGTATGGTGAGAAAGATATTCATGAGCCGCAATTCAATTCGTTGAGTAAACCTTTTATTCAATTATTACAACAAATGAAATCGCAAAAGTGAAAAAAAACGAAATCATAATTGTTGTAGTTGTTGCGCTGGCTGTAACAGCATTAGTTTTTTTGCTGATTTCTATTCGCGGGCAAGGCAATAAGTATAATTGGAGTGAAAGTTACAGAACCGACTCAGATGAACCTTATGGAAATCAGGTTATAACAACTTTACTTGATGGGTATTTTCCAACAAAGGAATTCAAAATTGCCGCTACTAACATTAATGACTATTTAAGTGCAGAAACTGCCGAACATCAAGTTTATATTTTCATGGGTGATTACCCATACTATACTGACAGTACTTTTGAACTATTAAAACAATTTGCTTATAAGGGAAATGATGTTTTTATAGCCGCTAACAGTATCCCCGAAATAATTTCAAATGATATTTTACTGCAAACCGGCTTACCGTTCGCATCATACGACACTGTTTTTTATATTGATGAGTTTGGTGATTCGAGCTATGTTTTAAACGACAATTTTGCTTCAGACCCATCTGTATTGGCAACTTTCAACTATTCTAAAATGGGTATGAATTTTTTATCGCCAAGTTTTAGAACCGCAACCGGATTTCAGTTTGCACCATTAAACGGCACGAAACCGGTGTATTACAATTGGAATTATTTCTATCCTGAATATTTAAAACAAGTTTCATCATACACTGCTATTGGCACTATATACAGTCGCAATTTCTACAACTATATTCAGATACCGTATGGAGAAGGTAATTTCTATATCCATTTAAATCCAATAGTATTTACCAACTTTTTTCAAATTGAAGAAGCTAATATAAATTATACATCAAAAGTATTATCTTACGTAAAACCCGGAGATATTATTTATGATGATTTTTCCAAATCCTACAATCAGGACAGCAATTCGAATAACGATGCTCAAGAAGAAGGTCCATTGAAATTCATATTAAGTAATATTTCATTGCGGTATGCTTGGTATACCATTTTGGCCGGACTGATGTTGTTTTTACTTTTCCGAACAAAGCGCATTCAGCAACCAATTGCCATTTTAGAGCCCAATGAAAACAAATCATTAGAGTTTGTGCAAACGATTGGCAGGATGTATTTTCTTAAAAAGAACCATAAGCAGTTGGCACAACAAAAAATTAAATTATTACTACATTATATCAACGACAAATATCGCATACCTACGCACCAAATAGATGACGCATTTTATACCAAGGTTAAGCTGAAATCAGAAATTAAGGAAGAGGATATTCGCAAGATATTTAAACATTATAAATATATTGAAAACACCAATGAGGTAACAAATGAAGACCTAATTGAATTACACACACTAATAGATTATTTTTATAAAAATTGTAAATAAACGTTATGGAAGAGAACTCAAATTACCAGGAAACTTCGCCGGAATTACAAATGATTACAAACGCTGTTAACAGTGTTCGCGATGAGCTTGGCAAGGTAATTATTGGTCAACAAACAATGATTGATTTGTTAATTGCAGGTTTATTCAGCGGAGGGCATATTCTTATTGAAGGTGTGCCCGGTATAGCGAAAACATTAACTGCAAAATTATTGGCAAAAACAATTGCAGTCGATTTTTCAAGAATCCAATTTACGCCGGATTTGATGCCAACCGACGTGCTTGGAACGCTGGTTTTCAATCAAAAAACAGCAGATTTTAATTTCAAAAAGGGGCCAATATTTTCGAATATTGTGTTAATCGATGAAATAAATCGTTCACCTGCAAAAACACAAGCAGCATTGCTGGAAGTAATGGAAGAGCAAAAAGTTACAATGGATGGAGAAACATATCCCATGAGCTTCCCGTTTTTTGTAATTGCAACACAAAATCCAATTGAGCAAGAGGGAACCTATAAATTACCTGAAGCACAGCTCGACCGATTTATTTTCAGGATAAAAATTACGTATCCCGACTTGGCTGAAGAGAAACAAATTCTTTATCGATTTAAAGAAGACTTTACTAACAGACAAAAAGACTTGGTTAATCCGGTGATGTCGGTTCAGCAATTGCAGGCATGTCGCGATATTGTAGAAAAGGTTTTTATTAAAGATGAATTGTTAGATTATATTGCACAAATAGTATTTAGAACACGCAACCATGGCGATTTATTTTTGGGTGCTTCTCCCCGCGCCTCATTAAATATTATGAAATCGGCAAAGGCAATTGCCGCAATGAACGGGCGCAATTTTGTTACCCCTGATGATATTCATTTTGTAGCTTATCCTGTGCTTAACCATCGAATTATATTAACTCCTGATAAGGAGTTGGAAGGTTACGATAGTGCATCAGTAATTAAATCAATAATTGAGGGAATAGACGTACCACGATGAAATGGCCCTTGCGTAACATATACATTACAAACAGGTTATTCTGGCTTATCGGAATAGTTGCAATTTTATTTGCGATTAGTTTTTCGGTAGACATGCTGTTTTTTATAGCGCAGGCACTAATTATAATAATAGCCATTATTATATTATCAGATTTAATTTTGTTGTTTAACAATAGTGTTCAAATAAATGCGGAACGTAAAACAGGCAAGTTGTTTTCACTGAGCGACGACAACAATGTACATCTCATTATAGAAAGCAAATGTAAAATACCATTACAATTGCACATTATTGATGAATTACCCTTCCAACTGCAAATGAGGGATTTCGCATTAGACATGAAAATTTCGCCCGGTCAGCGATTGCAAATAGATTACGTAGTTAGACCTGTGGTTAGAGGTGCCTATAAATTTAGCAATATTAACATCTATGCAAAATCGGTTATTGGCATTATTAGTAGAAGATTCAGCATCGAATGCTCGGCTACTATTCCTGTTTATCCATCATTAATTCAAATGAAAGAATATGAATTAAAAACATTATCGCGGATTAGTTTTTTTGAAGGCGTTAAAAAATTGCGCCGTATTGGTCACAGTTATGAGTTTGAACAAATAAAGAAATATGTTCGAGGTGATGATGTAAGAAGCATTAATTGGAAGGCGACAGGCAGAATGGGTGAATTAATGGTAAACCATTATGAAGATGAAAAATCGCAACAAGTATTTTGCATCATCGACAAAAGCAGAACCATGAAAATGCCTTTTAAAAATTTGAGCTTAATGGATTATGCTATTAATTCAACCTTAACAATTTCAAATATTGCATTAAAAAAAGAAGATCGAGTTGGATTGATTTCTTTTTCCGATAAAATTGGCACTACGTTGGCACCCGACAAGCATCATGTGCAGTTGCGCAAGATTTTGGAAGCGCTATACAATGAGAAAGAAAGGTTCCATGAAGCTAATTACGAGCTATTGTATTTGCATGTGCGCAACTTTATTAAGGTAAGAAGCTTGATATTTCTTTTCACCAATTTTGAGAGCTTGTATGCTATTGAACGCGCCGTTACTATCTTGCGTAAATTGAATAAGTTGCATCTTTTGGTGGTTATCTTTTTTGAGAACGATGAGATTACCGGTTATGCAAAAAACGATGCCGAAAATTTAGAAGACATCTATTTAACAACCATTGCACAAAAATTTGCAGTCGAAAAAAACCTCATCAGGCAAGAGTTAATCAAATATGGCATCCAAACCATTATTTCGAAACCGGAAGACTTGTCGATAAACACTATCAATAAATACTTGGAATTAAAATCAAGGGGATTGATTTAAATAGTCCAAAAAGCCATTATTTAAATCTTTAGATTACTATTATCAACATCAAACTACACATTCTTAAAAGGATTTGGCACATGAATGTTTTTTTTTAACTTTACATAACTTTATAGCACCCATAATACTTTCATTGTGAAATATAACATACTTTTCGTCATCCTATTTGCAAGCACTAACGTGTTTTCCCAAACTCAACCCAACATCATTTTAATTGAATTTGATGATTTAAATGATTGGATTCAGGGCTTCGCAGGTCATCCCCAAACAGTTACTCCGAAATGGAAGTGGGTCGAAAATAGAGGAACCACCTTTACAAATGCTTATACAAATGCGCCCCAATGCGGACCATCGCGTGTTAGCATGTTAACCGGTAAAGATCCTGATTACACAAAAATTTACACTAATCAAGACCTAATTTGCGACGATTTCAGGGCAAACTTTTCCCTAGCCACAGGGAATGAAACAGTATATACCTTGCCTGAAATATTAAAAGATAATGGTGGTTATTACACCTACAGCATTGGTAAAATATTCCATTGTCATGAAAATGAACCTGACTACGACTCGGTAACTATACTTGATTGCGAGAAATTACTTTCATGGAATAAAGTGACTCAATTTGCAGATGGTGGCGGTGACGAAGATGTAATTATTGACTACGGTGATGCAAATGATTTGGGTGTTGCAGGATATGCTTATGCAGCCATTCCGGATAGCCTGGAAGTAGAAACTGTTGATTATAAAAGTGCCGACGCTGCCATTGATTTTATTGACGACTATGCTATAAATCCGGGAAACTATTGTAATAAACCTTTTTTCCTGGGTGTAGGCTTCCGCAGACCTCATGGCCCCGAATATGTGCCTGAAAAATATTTTTCAACCTATTATGATGAGGGTTATTACGCTGACCCATACGATTTACCTTACGACGACCCGATTGGGGCACCGTATAATGGGATTGCAATGCCTCCTCAACCGGCAACCATGTGGAACGACTATTACAATTTACCGGTAGGGGGAGTTGCGAGGGCTTTAGTGGACGAGAATCCTGTTCATACAAAAGTTATGCAATGGGCTTATGGAGAAATTGTTGAAAATGGTTATCCGCCAATTGCCGATGGATTAACTGATTTGCAACGAAAATTCGCCTTAGAAGAATCAAAAAGGGCCAATATGGTAATGGCATATTTGGCTGCCATTAAATTCGCAGATGCTCAACTCGGACGAATTATTACTGCGTTGCAGGAAAACCCTGAAGTAATGAATAACACTATAATTGTACTAATAAGTGACCATGGATATTCTTTAGGAGAAAAACAACACTGGAAAAAAGCAACACTTTGGGAAACGGATATACGCATCCCTATGGTAATTGCTGATTTGAGAGCACCTGCAAAAAAAAGCTGTAAAAAATTCGTGAGTTTAATTGACCTTTTTCCAACAATTTGCGAATACGGGGACGCCGCTTTACCGGCTTTTCCCGATGGAAGTACATATTTAGATGGTTATTCTTTTAAAGCTTTGGTAACTAACCCGACAACGCCTTGGAATAAACCAATTTTATCGACTTATAAAAATGGTAAGAACCTCGAAGATCAAGGTTCTTGCTTCCCACATTACAGTGTGAGGGACAATGAATATCATTATATACAATACCATACCAATGGTGCCGCTTATCCAACAGGCTGCGATTTTGCAACTAGTGTAGTGCAGGAAGAATTATATCATATTGGCAAAAAACGAGAAATTGATCCAAATGAATGGACCAACTTAGCATCAGACCCAGCTTACGCAGCTACAAAAGACTATTTAATGACTTTTTTACCCGGCGGAGTAAACTATTTACAGTTTGAGAAAGATGCGATTGATGATGAATTTCCGACAGGTACTCCTATGGCACAAGTGTACCCGAATCCGGCTGAAACAGCGGCCACGCTATTTTTAGATATGGAAGGTTTTGGGGAAGCAACGATTACTATCGTAAATGCACAAGGGCAAGTAGTACAGCAACTGGCAGCTTCAATTGCTAATCAAGCCACAACGGTAACCCTTGATATCGCCAATTTACCGACAGGCTTATATGTAATAACCACTGAGTATGGTTCAATAAAAACCTATAATACATTAATTGTGGCGCGATAAAGGCAGCCTTCGCATACCATTTTATCATTTTTACGAAAAACCTTGCTAATCAAACATTTCTGCTATCTTTGCACGCTGAAATAAATCAATATGAAAAAATCGTTTTTATTAGTAATTGTTGCAGGTATGGCAATGATTTTAAACTCATGTAAAGAGACTAAAATACAAAATGTTAAAATGGAAAACAATGCTGACTCTTTGAGTTATGCAATTGGCGTTAACATTGGCGAAAGTTTTAAAGAACAAAAAATCACAGAAGTTAATACTGAGATTATGGCCGCTGTTATCAAAGCCATCCTTACCGATGATACTATTGGCTTAAAAATGAATGATTCCTCGTCACTTGCTTTCTTAAATGGTTATATGGTTAAGAAACAAGAAATGGAAATGGAAAAGTCAAAAGAAGAAGGTAAAAAATGGCTAGAAGATAATGCTAAAAAGACCGGCGTAGTTGTAACTCCATCGGGCATGCAGTATCAAGTGCTAAGCAGTGGAACAGGTATTTCACCGGTTTCAGGCGATTTAGTTGTAATCAATTATGAAGGTAAATTTATTACCGGTGAAATCTTTGATGGCAACAAAGGATCAGGACAGCCTGTTACACATCCGGTTGACGACTTTGTAAAAGGATTTAGTGAAGCCTTAAAAATGATGAAAGAAGGCGATAAATGGAATGTTTATATTCCTCAGGAATTAGGATACGGCCCAGGTGGCTACCAAGGATTTATTCCGCCATATTCTACCATCATTTTTGAACTTGAGTTACTTAAAGTATTACCAGGCGGCGCAAAAGCAGAATAAGTTTACTGTTTTTACACGTCAAAATAAATAACAAAACCACGCTTACTGCGTGGTTTTGTTATTTAAACCCTTTT
>JANMLV010000310.1:0-2541 GCA_031372705.1 Bacteroidota bacterium
GGTACAAATAAAAGGATAATTGTTTAATTCGCACGCTACTTATTTCTTAAATTATGCTCCTACATCTGTGTCAAATCCCCTATCTTTACTCCCCAAAACTCACATCCAGCCATGGTCCCAACCCTACTCAAACCAAAACAGGCACTCAACAAAGCTTTTTTAAAGGTAAAACCCAACCGCACGGAAATTGAGGCTTTTAAAAGCAACTTGATTACGCTGTTGGACAGAACCAATGACACCGAAAGTGAGGAGTTTCATAAGAACTTGGTGATTGATTTTTTGAAAAAAACGTATTACGACCCAAACCATTATATCAATACCAAGGGGCGGAACGATTTGGTTATTCATAATGGGAATGCGGCTAAAAGTTCGGTGGGGGTGATTTTGGAGGCTAAAAAACCGACTAATAAGTCGGAAATGATTACTACCGGCAAATTGAATGCTAAAGCATTTCAGGAATTGGTATTGTATTATTTGCGGGAAAGGATTACCCATAAAAACTTGGAGGTTAAACATCTGGTTGCAACGAATATAAACGAGTGGTTTATTTTTGACGCTACCCTATTTGACCGGCTGTTTGCACAGAATAAAATTTTGGTGAAACAATTTACCGATTTTGAGGATGGCCGCCTGGCCGATACCAAAACGGATTTCTTTTACAAACAAATTGCAGAACCTTTTATTGAAGGCATTACCGGCGAAATCACATTTACCTATTTTAATATCCAGGATTTTCAAAAGCCATTGCGTAATGCTACTAAAGCAGATGACAACTCCTTGATTGCTTTATTTAAATTACTTTCTCCGGAACACCTTTTAAAACTGCCGTTTACTAACGATAGTAATAGTCTAGACAAACGTTTTTACAGCGAATTATTACATATTATTGGACTTACGGAAACAAAAGAGGGCGGCAAAAAACTAATTCAACGTCATGAAACAGGTGAACGCCATTCGGGCACCATATTGGAGGATACCATTATCCAATTGGATAGTCTCGACAAACTGAGCCGGCTCGAAAAGCCAAACCAATTCGGTGCTAACCAAAATGAACGGCTGTTTAATGTAGGATTGGAGTTATCTATTACATGGATAAACAGAATTTTATTTTTGAAACTACTGGAAGCGCAATTAATTACTTATCACAAAGGAGATACCCATTACTCGTTTCTTAATCTCGATAAAATAAAAAATTACGACGACCTGAATAGTTTGTTTTTTCAGGTTTTGGCGCGTAAATATGATGAGCGCAATGATGATGTAAAAAAGGTATTTGCACAAGTGCCTTACCTCAACTCTTCCTTGTTTGAACCAACAGACCTTGAACAGGTTACACTATTTATCAGTAATCTAAAGGATGATAAAACAATTCCGGTAATTTCCTCTACGGTGTTAAAGGACCAACACGGCAAAAAACTTACCGGCAATTTGAAAGCACTGGAATATTTGTTTGCGTTTTTAAATGCTTATGATTTTAGTAGTGAAGGCTCCGAAGAAATTCAGGAGGATAATAAAACATTAATTAATGCATCTGTTTTAGGGCTGATTTTCGAAAAAATTAACGGGTATAAAGATGGTTCGTTTTTTACACCCGGGTTTATTACCATGTATATGTGCCGCGAAACTATTCGTAAAGCGGTGGTGCAGAAATTTAATGAAGTTAAAAAGTGGAATTGCACTAGTATTGAAGACCTCTATGATAATATTGAGGATCGTACAGAAGCAAACGCTATTGTAAACAGTATAAAAATCTGCGACCCTGCAGTTGGGTCCGGACACTTTTTAGTTTCTGCGCTGAATGAAATGATTGCCGTTAAAAACGATTTAAAAATACTGCAGGACAGAACAGGTAAACGTTTAAAAGAATATCAAGTAGAAGTAGTTAATGATGAATTAATTGTCACAGACGAGGAAGCCGAACTATTTGAATACAATCCCAACAACAAAGAAACCCAGCGCATACAGGAAACCCTGTTCCACGAAAAACAAACCATAATTGAAAACTGTCTCTTTGGTGTGGACATTAATACCAATTCGGTAAAAATATGCCGTTTGCGGTTATGGATTGAATTACTGAAAAACGCTTATTATAAAAATGCAACCGAGTTAGAAACACTGCCTAACATCGACATCAATATAAAATGTGGCAACTCCTTAGTGAGCCGTTTTGCTATTGATGCTGATTTGAAGCAGGCACTCAAAAAAAGCAAATGGACTATAGACAGTTACAAGTTAGCTGTAGACACTTACCGCAACGCCGAAAGCAAGGAACAAAAACGCGAAATGGAGCGCCTGATTGCCGATATAAAATCCAATTTCAGAAGCGAAATATCGGCTAACGACCCAAAAGTTAAAAAGCTCTACACCCTAAATGGTGAATTAATAAAGCTAAGCACCCAGCAAAGTCTTTTTGAAATGAGCAGCAAAGAACAAGCCGACTGGAACAAAAAAATAACCCAACTCACAACCGAAATCCAAAAATTAGAAGCCGAAATTGAAGAAATAAAATCCAACAAAATATTTGAAAATGCATTTGAATGG
>JANMLV010000015.1:0-7782 GCA_031372705.1 Bacteroidota bacterium
TGTGTACAATGTCATTTAACAGTAGAGAATATTCTGAAGGCTTATTTCTTATCTTCTTCATATACATCAATCTATCAGCAATCATTTTACAGATGAAATCACCTCTAAAAAAAGTGTCAGGAATACCATAATGTTTATCCGACAAATACAATGTGTCTGCATTTATGGTATATTCAGCTTCAGAAAATTCTAAAACCTGTCCACATATTGATGCAGATTTAAGATAGTCAAAGGAAATAATAGAGTCGTTTAAGATATAAATATCGAAATTTGATCCTAAATAAACCGTATCCTTTTCTCTAATCTGACATTGCATTGGCTGAAAAATAAAACTCCTATCAGCACAATATTTATTTATACTCCATCTACCTTCAAATTTATTTTTTGTAGAATCACCTGGTAGATTGTAGTTAATACCAAACAGACTTTGGGTGCAACATACAATTAATAATAGGCTTAGGCAACGCAGATACACGATTACATTTTAGAATTGAAAGTTTCAATTAGAAACGAAAATTACGCTGTATAATTGTATACTACACAAAGTTATATCTTATATACCTTGGAACAAAGTAGGGTTTTCACAAAATGACCAATCAAGCTATCAAAGCAACTAAGCCTGCCAAGTTAGCCCCGATTGCAGCGTAAAGCCTCACCGCTTTTTAGGTGAGCTTGGAGTGGAAAGCGGGTGTTGAATGATATGGCTGCGCAATATGTTGCTGCTCCAAAAAAACAATACTGATTATATTGCAATAGTGATTTACATAAAATAAATAAAGCGTGGCCAATTATTATCGACCACGCTTTTTTATTTGTTATATAATTAATTAGAAAACCGGTTTTTCAGGCAATGTATAAACGCGGCCTTGATTTTGTTTTTTCAGGTAATCCATTAATGGAAGAAAATATTCCAGCATGGCTTTAGCACTCATTTCGCTGCCGATTGAATTTTGTAAATGTTCGCGCCAGTCAACTGTTGCACCGGGAGTCATTACTTTTTTGAGGAAATCGCCGGTTGCTTTGCTGCCCCAATAATTTGTTGCGTGTGGGTCTTGCTTCAATATATTTTTTGCAATATAATCGTGGCATTGGAATAATAAAACATTGCTGATTGAATAATCATAATATTGTGCGGCATCATCGTTAATATGTGTTTTAGTTGCAGCATCACAATATTCTTCACCACGGGCAGTTGGTGGAACAATTCCTTGGTACTTTTTAACTAATTCCCACCATTTAGCATTGTATTGATCGGGAGATAAATTTTGTGCATATAAAGCATATTCAAATTCTGTCATTACACCACTTCCCCAAGGAATATGAATAATAAAATCTAATGCTTCACTCATTAATTTCATGGTATCGTTAGTTTGTAAACCTGCGGGAATTAATCCTTGGCCTTCTAACAATGGTTTTTGCAAACTTGCTAAGCCTATCATACTTCCAAATGCTTCGTGATAACCACGGTTAGCACCTGTGCGTAAAATTGGTGGCACATCGCTATTCGAATAACTCATGTAATAATAAATATGTCCTAATTCATGCAAAACGGTGCTCCACCATTCGGTATTTGGTTCTACGCTCATTAGCGAACGCACATCTTGATTTAAATCGATGTGCCATGCACTTGCGTGATTATTTTTTGAATAATCGGCCCCGGCCGGTGCAGGATACAATGATGATTTTTCGTAAAACGATGCAGGTAATGCATCAAATCCTAAACTCATCCAAAATTCTTCACCCTTTTTTACCACCCATTCAGCATCATGTTTTTTTAATTCAGGGTCGATGTCCATTCCTTCAACACTCACCATAGCCGTCCAATCTTGTCCCCATCTATTTGGCAACCAATGTGCAGGTAAATATTCAGGAACAGGTTGATTATATTTTGCAGCCAATTCATATCTAGCCCAAGTATGCAGTTCACGATATAAAGGCCAAACTTCTTCAATCATACTATGAGTAAGTGCTAACATTTCTTCACTCGTCATTCCGTACTCACTTACTTGATATGCAAAAAAGTCGCTGTAACCAAGTGGTTGAACACTGGCATTGCGCAGTTGCTGTAAATTAGCCAAACCATCTTTCAATGTTTTACCAACTTCTTTACTCGAATTCCAAGCAGCTAATCGTGCATTTAAATCTTTTGATTCACGCAAAATGCCATCTAAATCGTTTGTTGAAACAGGTTTGCCGTTTAATACATATTTAAATCCGAATAATTTTTCGGTTTGTGCATTTGTGGCATCAATGCGTTTTTTAACAATTTCACCTGCTGTTTCCGGATTGTTACCGGCGAGGTATAACACATATTCCAATTGTTTAACCTGAATAGGTGTGAGTTTATCTTTTGAAGCCAAATACTTTTGTGCCGCGTCGATATTTACTTTACTGCCAGTAAATTTTGCATAGGCCTCGTCAGATATAGCTGCATTGTGGCTAGCCATTGTGTCGCCGGCAACAATATGTGTGTTGAGCGTCCACTGTCCTTCTGAGGCAGCTGTAACTAATTGTTGGTAGGTGGCATTGTAACCATCAAGGTACGTTTGCACCTCAGCTTGTAAAACACTGTTGTCGGGCTGATTTTCTTTGTCTTTACAAGAAACCATAACCATAGCAACAGCAATCATTAAAAAGAGTAATTTTCGCATGTAGTTGAATTTTGATGCTAAATTACCCAAAATGAACGCCGGTAGTGTATTTCTTAACAACCTTTTACGTTTGTGTTAAGTTGTGTAAGGATATTTAAGCGATTAGGAGTTGATGTTGAATCGGTTTTGTTCGGTTAGCAAAAAATACATGTATGTAATATGTGCATTGTGCGAAAAAATACTAAAAAATCGGTCAATTAATCTTTAGCTTCGCATTTACTTTGATACCAAAAGTAGTGGTATTGAGGAATTAACATCTTAACCTTAAAAACAAACAAATTATGGCAGAAGCAACAAATGAAAAAGTAAAAGCCTTAGGGCTGGCTGTTGACAGTATCAACAAGCTGTATGGCAAGGGCACAATTATGAAGTTAGGTGACTCGCCTGTGGTGTTGGATGACATTATTCCATCCGGCTCTATTGGGGTGAACTTGGCTTTGGGAATTGGTGGTATTCCAAAGGGTAGAATTGTAGAAATTTATGGCCCGGAAGCATCGGGTAAAACTACATTGGCAATTCATATTATTGCCGAGGCACAAAAAAAAGGCGGTATTTGCGCTATTATTGATGCAGAACATGCGTTCGATAAAGTTTATGCTGAAAAGCTTGGGGTTGATGTAGAAAATCTATTGATTTCACAACCCGATTACGGTGAGCAGGCTTTAGAAATTGCCGATCATTTAATCAGGTCAGGTGCTTTAGATGTTGTTGTTATTGACTCCGTAGCGGCTTTGGTTCCCAAAAGCGAATTAGAAGGTGAAATGGGTGAAAGCAAAATGGGCTTACAAGCGCGTTTAATGAGTCAGGCATTGCGTAAACTAACTGGAACAATTAACAAAACGGGATGTTGCTGTATTTTCATCAACCAATTGCGTGAAAAAATTGGGGTGATGTTCGGAAATCCTGAAACTACCACAGGTGGTAATGCATTAAAATTCTATGCTTCCATTCGTATCGATATTCGTAGAATTGGTCAATTAAAAGATAAAGAGGAATTAATTGGTAACCGTGTTCGTGTTAAAATTGTAAAGAACAAAGTTGCACCTCCTTTCCGTCAGGCTGAGTTTGATATTATTTATGGAGAAGGCATTTCTAAAATTGGTGAGATTGTAGACTTAGGTGCCGAATGTGGTGTAATTCAAAAAAGCGGAAGCTGGTATAGTTACGAAAGCACAAAATTGGGTCAAGGTCGCGATGGAGTGAAGGAATTATTGAAAGATAATCCGGAGCTTTCTGCCGAAATTGAGAAAAAAATTATGGCAAAATTAAATCCGGTTGTTGAAGCTAAGGCTTAGGAGTAAATAGTTATTAATGTAAAATAAGCAAAAGAGGCTGTTTCATTGTTGGAACAGCCTCTTTTTATTTTTAGAGTTTACGTTTTGCAAAAATTAGAATGACAACAATAGCCAATAATATTTTTTTATCTAGCCTTATAAATATTTATTTCATTTTTATTAATTGTTCCGTTTCCAAAGTATTGTTGCCTGCTTTAATAACAATACCATACATACCAACAGGCAATTGAGTTATGTCTACCCGACTGCCATCGGTAATGGTTTGTGTAGCAATTAAATTCCCATATAAATTGAATATAGCTACTTCAATAGGCGCAACTTTGTCTTCTGATGTTATGCTTTGAATTGTGAAACTAGTTGATGCCGGATTGGGAAAAATTTGAAATCTGTTTATTTGTTCGCCAATGCGCAAAGATGGATTGTAGGTTAATTTAAAATATCCGCTCGAATAGGCAGGCACCGTTACACATGTTGCACCGGCGGGCATGTCTGTGGGGCATTCACCTACGTAGGTAAAAGCAATTGATGAATTAATTTCATACCAATCAGCATAACCCGCAGCGTTACAGCCGGCATAGAAATTGTTAATGTCAAATAAACCCCCGTGACCGGAACGCGAATAAGGTTTTTTGGCATCTATGCAATACACTTGAGCAAGTAAACCTTCAAACGAACCATCGGTTAATGTGCCGGGACGGATGATGTAGGTTTGCGCATACTTTTTGATATTGGTAAAATAAAAATAAATATCTCTTTCGGTTGCTGTGCCGTGTGCTTGTTCAATAAAAACTGTTGGTGGATGATTGATATTGGTATGATACAATGTTTGATTCGTTTTTAAATACTTTAAATTTTGTAAGTGTATTTGATTGACCAAACTAAATGAATGATAAATTGTTCTCGCAAGGTATGGCTTAAAACCGTCAGCACAAGTTGCTTGCAAGTAAAGTGCTATTAAATCCTGTGTAGTTGAGTTTTTAACTAAATTAGTAGAGGAGCCGCCTAAGAAATTATTTATAGAAGTAATCGTTAAAAATTGGGATTCAAACCCATTGGTATAATTAAATTTAATATTATTTAAAAATTCTTCTTGCGTAATATAGGCATGTACAAAAGAATTGCTAAAAACTTCTTTCCGTTGAAACATTGCATCCAATTCTGAGCCTTCCTCCCCGGGGTCGGCACCATTTTTAATGTTCCATTCTGTTATCCAACATTCTTTAAAATGTTCTCCCGTGCCATCTAATTGTAGTTCGGTAGCCAATGCCAACATGGCTTGCTTTTGACGCAAACGAATAAATTTTCTAAAACTTCCGGTTATTGAATAATCTAATATGCCGTCAAATGCACAGGCCAAACGCTCATCATAATCATCAAATGTATATGAGGTTGTAAAATTATCGTAGGTGGTATTTGCAGTATTATTATCCAAACAATAATCATAGTGAATTGGATCGCCAACAGGAGGTGTATAGTCGTAATTACCAATTGGAATTTCACCCCAATTTGTATTGTCATTTGCAGCTACAGCATTTTCTGAATCATAATACAAGTGTGGAATTACTGCATCAATAAGATATCGTCCATCAATTTTATCATCATATCGTTCTAAAATTTCGGTGTTCCAAGCTACGCAATCAGCGCTTCCGGCAGGTTCTTCCAATAAGCCGGGTTCTGATATTATAAAAGCCCCATCTTCTAAATCAGGGTTAGCAACCGGTATACCAATTTTAATATTATTATATGCACTGTTGGTTCTAAGTGCGCCTATATAATCATGCTTATCGCCACCTAACATTGTAGTTGGGTCTAACACATCAGCTAAATTAAAGTCGTTTGGTGATAATGCAGGTATAGAAAAATAACTGTCATAATTATTTGCACCGTTGAGGTAACCCCAATAGTGATCAAAAGGTGAAATTGGGTCCGCAATACCTGCATCGGCATAACAACCAAATCCTAATGAGCGCTCATAGAATTCAAAGTAACATTCGTTTCCTAACTCTACACCAACTACATTAACCGCATATTTGTTATTTAGTGTAGCGCTTCTTAAATAATCAATCATTTCTGTCATTTTTTCAGCGGGCTCACTTAAAATATTAATTGTGCAAATTACATCTATGGTATAGCCTTCATTAGTTTCAATTTGTTGAATTAAATCAATAAAATTATTAATGTATAAAGGCTCCTGCCAAACAGCCATGCCGGCCGGATTGTAAGCGGGTTGCTCCAGCCACTTGGCATAAAACGAATTGAAGTCGGCCATATCTTTTGAATCAATCCAACCACTGGAAATTTCCTTGTCAAGTGACATATCATCAATAATATCTTCAAGAGAAGGTGCATTCATTTCATTAAAAGTTTTATCATAATACCGAATAATTTCTTCAATTTTGTAACCATAGCCGCCATTTTTTAATCCGGATTTTGGATTAGCAATATCAACATCATTAAATGAACCAAACGGATGTTGAAATTTGCTTGAAGCGCCACTTGGACTTCTCAATACTTTAGGTTTGAAACTTTGCAGCAATTGATACGGGTTTAATGCACCAATAGCTGCATAGGCAGCGGCTTGCTCAGTGGTGTTGGTGTATTTATTAAAAAACCCTTCCAAATTCGCTCCAAAAATGCTTTGATTTACAGTATATCTATTATTGGTTAGGGAAACTATAATGTCATCATTATTGATGACACGTGCTTCAATATAATTGCTATCACTACTTGCAGTTGAATCAATAATGTTATCAAATAAAACAATTATAGAGTCTACACCCAAACTATATGTTTCTACCGTGTCGCCAAATGCAAATTCAATTAAAGTTGAATCAACAACAGTTGTATCAGGAGTGGCATCATTTAAATTAATATCGTTAACGATTATTAGACTTTTGTCTTCAACACCCCATCCTATAATTGGAAACAAGCAGAGTGCAAAAAATAATAAAATGATGGTTGACTTTGAAAAAAGCGTCCGTTGTTGTAAGGTTTCAAAAGCTTTCATAGTAGGTAATTTGATTTAATAAAGAATGTAATTTAATGTTTAAATTTTACTAATTGATGGCCCTAAAACAAGTATATTCAGAAATACAAATGAGTAAAATTCATAAACAATTGACTATCAGCAACTTAATGTTTTTTAATTGTCAATATTTTTATGTAATTTTATAAAATGATAATTAGATTATACCTAATATTACTAGTGCTAGGTTTTATTTCAAGTATAGTTGAAGGTCAAGCACTTGAGCTTGATTGGGAAAAGAGTTATGGAGGATATGAAGGAGATATTGCTTATTCCGCAATTAAAACTAATGATACCAATATACTTCTTGTTGGTATTGCAGCTTCAGAAAGTGAGGATGTTTCAGTCGCATATGGCGGAAGTGACATTTGGATTTGTAAAATTGATAAATTTGGGACAATTATTTGGGAGAGATCATTCGGGGGTACTAGTGGTGAGCATGCTTCTGAAATAAAGGAGACTTTCGATGGGGGTTTTGTAATAGGTGGATATACCTACTCTGATGATGTTGATATAACTTTGAATAACGGTGATGCTGATTGTTGGGTCTTTAAAATAGATAGCCTTGGCAATATGTTATGGCAAACTTCCATAGGTGGCTCAAAAACAGACTTTATATATGACCTTGAACAAACAGCAGACTCCGGCTTTGTGTTTACCGGGCTCAGTAAATCTAATGATGGTGATATAACAGGGCATATAGGTTCAGGGAGTTATACGGATTTGATTATTGGTAAATTAGATGCTGATGGTAATTTGTTATGGGTAAATGGCTATGGTGATTTTATGGATGATATTGGCTATGGCATAG
>JANMLV010000142.1:0-19279 GCA_031372705.1 Bacteroidota bacterium
ATTCACCGCGATATTTTTACCATGGGTGCTCGTCCTATTGCATCATTAAATTCATTGCGTTTCGGAAACATCAACAATAAAAAAACGCAGCATTTGGTGCGTGGCGTTGTTAAAGGTATTGGCGATTATGGTAACTGTTTCGGCGTGCCTACCGTTGCCGGTGAAGTATATTTTGAAGATTGTTACAACACGAATATTTTGGTAAATGCCATGAGTGTTGGTATTGTGAAGGTGGGCGAAACAGTATCTGCAATTGCAGAAGGTGCCGGAAACCCGGTTTATATTGTAGGAAGCGCTACAGGCAAAGATGGTATTCATGGTGCTAGTTTCGCCAGTGGTGATTTACATGATGAAAGCCATGAAGATTTGCCATCAGTGCAAGTTGGTGACCCTTTTCAGGAAAAATTATTGTTGGAAGCAACATTAGAAGCCATTAAAACTGGTGCCATTGTTGGTATGCAAGATATGGGAGCAGCCGGTATTACCTGCTCTACATCCGAAATGAGTGCAAAAGGAAAGCATGGCATGAAAATTAATCTCGACAAAGTACCTACGCGTCAAAAAAACATGAAAGGCTGGGAAATTTTACTCAGCGAAAGTCAGGAACGCATGTTGGTTGTTGTTAAAAAGGGAATGGAGAAAGATATTGAAGCCGTTTTTGATAAATGGGATTTGCATTGCGAAATTATCGGTGAAGTAATTGAAGGCGAACTGTTACAATATTATATGCATGGCGAATTAATTGCAGAAGTGCCCGCAGAAAGTTTAGTATTGGGCGGTGGAGCACCTATTTATAAAAGAGAAGTGAAAGAACCTACTTACCTTGAAGTTATTAATAAGTTTAATGCAAAAAATATTTCGGTTCCAACAGATTTTATTGCTGTGGCGAAAAAACTGGCATCAAATCCTAATATTGCCAATAAACGTTGGATAACTGTTCAATATGATTCTATGGTTGGGGTGAAAAACACTTCTACTAACCTGAAAAGCGATGCATCATTGATTCGCATTATCGGAAAAAATAAAGGTCTTGCGGTTACAACCGATTGCAATGCGCGTTATGTTTATTCTGATCCTTATATCGGAACAATGATTGCAGTGAGTGAAGCTGCAAGAAATATAGTTTGCAGTGGTGCCGAACCTGCAGGTGTCACTAATTGCTTGAATTTTGGAAATCCTTATAATCCTGAAGTGTATTGGCAATTCAGCAATGCCATTAAAGGAATGGGCGAGGCTTGTCGCAAGTTTGATACGCCTGTTACCGGTGGTAATGTTTCATTTTATAATCAAAGTGAAGAAGGACCTGTTTACCCAACTCCAACAATTGGAATGGTAGGTGTGTTAGAAGATTTTAAAAATCAAATGACGTTAGATTTTATCAACCCGAGCAATGTAATTATGCTGATTGGTAAATCTACAAATGATATAGCATGTAGCGAATATTTAAAAGATATGCATAATATCATCCATTCACCTGCTCCTCATTTTGATTTAAACGATGAATTTAATTTGCAACAATCAATTAAAGAACTTATTCGCAATCAATTAATATATTCAGCCCACGATGTAAGCGAAGGCGGATTGTTTATCACTTTGCTTGAAAGCGCAATGGTGAACAATCTTGGATTCGAAATTGAAACAGATAATACTATCAGAAAGGATGCATTTTTATTCGGCGAAGGTCAAAGTCGTGTTGTGGTTTCAACATCCAGTGAGAAGGCTTTTGTAATAGAAAATATTTGCAAAGAATATGGTGTTCCTGTTAATGTTTTAGGAACTGTTACCGATGGTAAAATAAGTATAGATGGCGAAAATTTTGGAACAACGGCTGCATTTAAATCACTTTATGACAATGCTATTGGCAACTACATGAATACTGAATTAGCTGTTTAATATTATAATCATTCCGATTCGAAATTTGTAGTCGATTCGGAATGGTGTTTTTCTGCTTTACTTTAATCAGTTATATTTATGCCATGTTGCTAAATTATTTATTTACCTTCGGATGTAATTAATGGCTGAATACTTCAAAAAATATCATACTCAACTATCAATTGCTGCTATATTATTGCTGTTTGTAATCATGAAGTTGCCGGCAATAACCCTTCCATATTTCTGGGACGAATTAGGTGTATATGCAAGAAGCGGTTTGTATTTGCACGATAACGGTCTTGGGTTACTCCCTAAAAATCTGCCTCCTGAATTGTCGCGCGGCCATCCACTCTTGTTTGCTTTTATACATGGTGTCGGGTATTTTATTTTTAGCGATAGTCATGTTGGCGGCCACATTACTTCCTTAATCATTTCCCTTACTTTATTATGGAGCGTTTACTACATCACAAAGTATCATTACAATGCTTATAGCGGGTTATTGGCAGTGATGTTATTAATAGTGCAGCCTGTTTTTTTTGCACAATCAACATTAATACTTCCGGAAGTTTGTGTGGCTTTGTTTATGATTTGGGCAATTCATTTCTGGACAGTAAAGCGATATTGGACTTATGCAATTATGGCAACAGCTGCCATCCTTGTGAAAGAATCTGCCGTAATTATTCCAACAGTAATTATTGCCGGCGAGGTTTTAGATTACTTGTTATCTAAATCAAAAGTAAAGCAATCGTTCTTGCAATTACGGTCGTTTTTATTATTTATTCCATATCTGGTTTATATATTATTTCTCGCTGTTCAAAAAGCACAAAATGGATGGTATTTATTTCCTTTGCATGAAGACCATATAAGTTTAAACGGGAAAAAAATACTCGAGTTTGCAGAAATGTTTTTCAGTTTTTTATTTTTAGAACAAGGAAGGATTGTACTATCGGTAATTGTGCTTATTTTACTTGCACTGTTTGCACGTGCGAAACTTTTTAACTATGCACGTTTTTCAATTTTCTTATGGATGTTTATTTTAGGTGGCATATTATTTAGCTCCCTAAACTTTTTTATGAACAGGTATTTGCTTTTTGCATTTGTGCCAATTGTAATGCTGTTGTCTGTTTTATTTACCGTAACTGCAAAGCGGTTTCGATTCAGTTTGTTATTTATTCCTGTTGTTTTTGCCGCATGTGTATATACCATTTATGGCAAGCAAATTTATGTTGCCGATAAGCCAAGAATGGAGATTCAAGATAGATTTAATTACGACGAAAACATGTCCTATACTTATTTCTTGGATGCGCAACAGCAATCAGTAGATTTTGTTATGACAAATGTTGCTAAAACTGATTCTGTATATGGGAATTTCCCCACGAATTTGGCCATTTCAGATCCTCGGTTTGGATTCACAAATAAAGTTGAAACGGTTGACTTTCAAATAAAAAAGGAGGTGAATCCCAATGTTCGTATCGACTATATTTTAGTCTCCAATCCGGGTGCAATTGACAATAATTTGCCTTCCATGGATAGTGTAAAATCTGTGTTTAACATTAATTCCCCAACGGTGGTTTTTAACGTTTATGCCCCGGTAAAGTGAATTGTTGAATTGAACTATTTGCTATCTAATTTTGTATTAAAAAGATAATATTAAGTTATGAAAAAATCATTTTTACTTTTCTCAATCATTGCATTAATAGTGACTGCAGGATTGCAAGGTTGTCAGCAATCGGCAAATGGAACCAATAACGCCGACAAAGAACCATCAGGATTATCAGCAAATGCGGTTGCGCCATATACTACGGATGCCGGATGGAATAATTATTGGTATGCTGGCAAAGCAGAATTAACAACTTATACGTTAATGCAGAACAGGTATGGTGAAATTCATGAGGGCACAGCCGTGAATGTTTTTGTAACCGAAGATTTTTCGAAAGAAAAGCAGGTTAAATTGGATAACCCGTCAGCGTCAGGAAGCGATAAATTGCCTATCTTGAAATTTAATCAATCGTTGAAATTTGTTACAGGCGTTTATCCATATTCATTAATGTTAAGTTCTTTCCAGCCTATTGATATTAATAATTATCCGCATGCAGTTAAAATTACAAGTAGTGTGCAAGAGTGGTGTGGAATGGCTAATTACCAAATGAATATGGCTAAAGGGAGATTTAATATTGAATCAAGAAGTTATTTTGAAAGTGAAGGGGATAGAAATTTTGATATGGAGCCGGTAGTTCAGGAGGATGAATTGTGGAATCAAATAAGAATTAATCCCAACAATTTACCAAAAGGTGAAATTAAAATTTTACCGGGTTCTATGTATTTGCGACTGTCACATAAACCTTTAGAACCTGTTAAAGCAACTGCTGATTTGCGCGATGAGAATGGTATTATGGTTTATATTATTGACATGCCTACTTTGAATCGTAAATTATCATTCCGTTTCGAAAAATCTTTCCCATATAAAATTTGGGGATGGGAAGATGCCTATCCCGGATTTGATGGCAAAGTATTAACTACAACTGCAATCCGTAAAACGGACATCATGTTAGATTATTGGAGAACGCATAATAATGAGCATCGTATAATAAGAGAGCAATTAGGCTTACCGAAGGATACGCAATAATTTCAAAATCATTCTAAAAATTGCAACTCGTAACGTTCAGAAAATCGCTTTTGAGTTGATGTGAAATTATCTGCTTGTTGTTTAAGCATATTTTGATTTGAGCGTAACAATTCTTGTACGCGTATAGAATCCTCTTTCAAATATAAACTATCAGTTAATATTTTATGTACGGTATCATAAATTGAAAATGCATTTAAGTAATTGTCAATCATTGCAAGTCCTGCTAAGCGAAGCGTATCATCGTCGGCCAACGGTTCCATATTATTTAAAGAATCTTGCATGGTAAGTAACCGTGTTACCGAATTCTGTTTTTTTAAAGCATACTCTTGCATAAAATTGGTTGTATTCCAAATTTTCATGGTTCGTTCACTTTGTTCTATATAAGTAACTACCTTATCGTTGTAAGATGTCACTCGTTCGTATTTCTTTTTATTGCACGATAGTAAGCACAAGCCTGTAAGTAGTAAAATGACCCCGTATCTCATACAAATTTGCTTTAGTTTTGTACAAATTTACGCAAATGGCCACTGAAATTCGAGAAGAGAAGCAATTGGTGCTGGTAACCGGTGCGCTTGGGTTTATTGGAAGCTGCCTGGCTTTGGATTTGCTCCGTTCAGGAAAATACCGCGTTGCCATTTGCGACGACCTGAGTGCAGAACGCAAATTACCTAATATTGAAGGCGCCATTTTCGAGCATGTAATTGACCGCAGTCAACTCATTAGTGTATTAGAAATGGGCGGACTTCCGGAAATTGATTTGATATTGCATATTGGTGCCAGAACCGACACAACAGAGTTCAGTAAGGAAGTTTTTGATGATTTAAATTTGAATTATTCAAAGTCAATTTGGAATATAGCAGTAAACCGCAATATACCCTTAATTTATGCATCAAGTGCTGCTACATATGGTGGAGGCGAACATGGATATAGCGATGACCATCATTTAATTCAAAAATTGGTGCCATTAAATCCGTATGGCGACTCGAAGAATGATTTCGATAAGTGGGTTTTACAACAAGCAATGGCTCCACCTTATTGGTATGGATTAAAATTCTTTAATGTGTATGGTCCAAATGAATATCATAAATCGAGAATGGCATCTGTTATATTTCATGCATATAATCAGTTGAAAACAACGGGGAAAGTAAAATTATTTCGCTCACATAAAAGTGAATTTGAGGATGGCATGCAACTGCGTGATTTTATATATGTAAAAGATGTGATAAATGTGATTGAATGGTTAATGCTAAATAAGCCTGCTTCAGGCATTTATAATTTGGGGACCGGCAAGGCAAGGTCATTTTATGATTTGGCTGCCTCAACTGCCGCAGCGATGAACATTCCACTGCAAATTGAGTGGATAGATATACCGGAAGATATTCGGGAGAAGTATCAGTATTTTACGGAAGCGGGTATGGGTAAGTTGCAAAATGCAGGATATAAAAATACCTTCCACACATTAGAGGAAGGTATTAGTGATTATGTTATTAATTATTTATTTGCAGAACAGCACTTCTAATTATATTTCAATTATAATCCCAATGCTCGGTAACAATGTGCCATTGGTATTTTCTAATAAATTAACATTGTAACGTGTCGGGTCTGTTGGGTTTATCACAGGATTGCCGGCTTCGTCTTTTTCAACATCAACTAAAGGTTGTAATTCCGTTTGGAAATTATAAACGTTTTGAATATCTAAATACACATCTAAATTCCAATTGCTGAAAAACCATTTTTTATCGATGCGAATATCTAATTGATGATATGCTTTGAGTCGCTCCGCATTTAGTTGATCATAATCGAGCAAGCCTTGGCGATTGATATCCCAAACATAGGTAAGTGTGCTGTAATCTATATCGTATGGTGTGTAAGGTAAGCCACCGCTAAAACGCCATTTAAGACCTGCTTCCCAGTTATATTTAAATTTTTTACCGGCTGTTAACGCAATTATTGTTCTGTTATCCCATGCCGAGGGAGCGAAGGCACCTGTTTTATCTTCAAATTCACTCACCACATACGTAACTGATAATATACCGTAGAAATTTTTATTCAATTTTTGCTGAGCTAAAAATTCAACACCATAACTTCTGCCATTGGATGTCGAGGTTACCGGTTCATCGCCGATTACACCAAAATCGGCACCTTGGTTGGCGAGCGAAATGGAATCGCGCAAGCTGAATGGATAATTTTGATACGTTTTGTAAAAACCTTCAAGCGTAAATCGCAAATAATTATTTGGTCGATATTCGGTTCCGGCAACTATGTGATTTGATTGAATATAAGTGATGCCGTTTTGTTTATTAATAAAATTATTTTCTCCTTCCGCATAGCCCAAAACAGTATAAGCCGGCAGCTGATAATAAATACCGGTATTGAAATTTAAACTCCAGGCACTATTCAATTTATAACTCGCCGACAAGCGCGGGCTCAATTGATTGAGCATATTTTGCATTTCTTTAGAATAATTGTTTGCATCAGTGCGCAAGCCGAATGAAAGCACTAACTTGTTATTTAATACTGTTGTAATAGCTTGAAAAAAGGCTCCCCATTTTTGGAAACGTAATTCGCTGGCATAGTCAACCGTAATAATATTTGTATCTACTGCTATTAATTGATAAGTATCGTTTGTGTATTTTGCTAATTCGAAGTTTACACCGCCTTTTATTCTAAATTTTTTTATATCGATGGTTTCTTCATACCGCAATTTATTTTCGGCTTCGCGACTGGCATAATTAAATATTAAATTTGATGCAAGCGTTTCGTCGTTATTAATATATTTAATCGCTTCATTGTTTAGCATGTTTCTACTTAAAACAAAAGTGGAATATCCGCGTTCGCGATAATGCTTATAAGTGCCGCCAATGGTATAATTCCACTGAGTTTGAGATGGTAAGTTTCCTAAAATATATTGTTGAAATGCACTAGTGTCATCTTCGGTGTTCAATGCAAATTCGTCAATTGCGCCTAAACCAATAATGGTGATTTCATTTTTCTGATTCAATTTTATTTTTTGCTTGTATTGAAAATCGTTATAAGTTGGTAAAAATGGTAATCCGATGGCATCAAATAAAAATTGTAAATAACTTCTTCGCGCCGAGAGTAATACCGATGATTTTTCTCCAACCGGACCTTCTGCCAAAATACCTACATCGCTGGAGCCCATTGTAAAACTTCCTCCCCATTTATCGGTTCTGCCATCGCGTTGGTCGAATGAGAAAACACTGCTTAATGCATTACCATAATTTACCGGAAAAGCACCGGAATAAAAATCTACCTGGCGAATAAAATCAACATTAATTAAACCAACAGGACCGCCGCTTGAACCTTGCGTTGCAAAGTGGTTAATATTTGGTACTTCAACGCCATCTAAATAAAACCTGTTTTCATTTGGTGCTCCACCGCGAATAATAATATCGTTTCTAAATGATGGCGTATAGGTTACACCCGGTAAACTTTGAATTACGCGACTGATATCTCTGTTACCTCCGGGATTTCGTTGAATTTCATTGGTGCCAATTGTTCGCAAGGATAGTGGCGATTCATCGGTTTGGTCGGAAGTGTAATCTTTTATTTCAACAGCATCTAACAAGTTAGCGTCTTCTTCTAATGCTATATTTATAAATACAGGTTTTGCATTGGTAACTTGAATTTCATAAACTGTTTGTTTTTTGAATCCTATGAAACTAAACTCAATATTATATAATCCGGGAACAATACCTTCAATTGAATAATTACCGGCATCGTCAGAAAATGCCCCATATTGTGTTCCGGTAAGCTGAATGGTAACAAAGGGAAGCGGTTCGTTGTTGATGCTGTTACTCACATTACCAAAAATTCGACCTGTTTGAGCACTTGCACTTATTGTAAATAATACAAAAAGTATCAGAAAAGTATTTTTCATATGTAGCCCAACAAGATTGGGGTTATTTTGTTTAAGTAAAGGAATACCGTTTATTGCTTCTCATTAATTGCTGCCTTTTGGCTTTCCCACATTTCCTTTGTCATAACACACCTGAATCCGGAGTGGTCTTGTCCGGTATCATAGCTTGTTGCCATGCGCGCTGTAATGCGGTAACTGGCGCAGTACACTTCATTGCATAAAAATGAACCTCCGCGTTTAGTACGAACCATATTGTAAGGCTGGTTTGGATCAAGTGGCTTATCAGGACCTAAGGGGTTTGTTACAATGCCTTTTGCCGCGCATGTTTTGTAATAATCAATATTATAGTAGTCGCTACACCATTCCCAAACATTACCTGCCATATCATAAAGTCCAAACGTATTCGGCTCATAAGTTTTAACGGGAGCTGTTGTTTTATATCCGTCTTCGGCAGTATTTAAATTGGGGAAATTACCTTGCCATGAATTAGTATGTTTCGATAAATCTTTATCATTTCCCCATGGATAAATTGCACCAATTACGCCGCCTCTTGCTGCAAATTCCCATTCGGCTTCGGTTGGCAATCTTTTTCCGGCCCATTTGCAATATGCAACGGCATCGTCCCAACTTACTTGAACAACGGGGTGAAGTTCTTTTCCAATAATTGTTGAACCCGGACCTTGTGGTCGACGCCAATCTGCTCCGGGAATAAAACTCCACCAGTTTAAGTAATTATTTAAATCGACGGGAGCTGTCGTAGTTGTAAATACCATGCTCGATGGTTGCAAAAGTTCATCTGCCGGTTTAGGTGTGCCCGGAGGAACCTGGCTTTTTAGTTCTTCCCAATCAATCGGTTTTTCGGAGGTTGTAATATAGCCTGTTGCTTTTACAAATGCTGCAAATTGTTCATTGGTTACTTCAGTAATATCCATCCAGTAACCATCTATTTTTACAGTGTGTGCAGGTGTTTCATCGGTGCGTCGTTGAGGGTCGGTATCGGTTCCCATTAAGTATTCGCCACCCGGAATCCATATCATGCCGGATGGACCTTTTTCCGGTTGAACGGTGTCTGCAACAAATGTTATTTGAGGCTGAACCGGGGCAGAAGTAACATCAGGTTTTGATGAACAGGCAACTAGAAATGCCATCACCAAACCTATAACTGTTAAATGCAACATATACACTTTACTGTGCCTCATACTGCAAATATAACTACAATTTATGGCCTGTAATAATGATTAAAATCAAGGTAAGCATCACTTTCTAATGACATGCAATATTCGAAAAATGCAGTTGTTGGGGGAGAGATATAATGAAAAAAGGCGTCACAATTTTCATCATAACGCCTTTAGTAATTTTATTTTTAATTAATTAATTAATGATTAATGGAATCGTTATGCGGTTATCTGCCGATTGTAAGGCAATATAATATAAACCGGAACTTAAATTAGTTTGATTAAAAACAATGGTATTATCTCCTTTTAGTACAGTGCATGGTTGTGTTAATATTATTTCACCTAAGGTATTTACCAATTGAATTGTGGTTTGCATTGTTTCAGTGCTTTCAATCGCTAAACTGAAAATGCCTTCATTAGGATTGGGCACAATTGCTAAAGTAACATTAGATTCAAAATTTTGAACCGGTACAATATTCGCTGTAATATTAATATTGTCTACATATAATGATTGTCCCCAATAACCAATATTTCTAAAATACAATGTCAAATTATCAGCACCGGAATAGGAAGTTAAATCAATTGTTTCAGTTTTCCATTCATCGGCAGTGGGATAAAAAATATCTGCAGTATAAGTTGGACCCGTGCTTAATGTATTACCGCCTTGATAAAAAATTTCGTTCATGCTTGTGCCACAATCAGTTGATGCAAATATTTGCAAAGTATCCAAATATATGCCACCGTATGGGCGATAGGCAACATCAAATGTAAGTGTAGCTGTTACTACATCATCCATATTATAACTTGCAGAAATTTCATCAACATATCCGCCTTGTAAATCGGTCCAATAATTATTGAACCACATGCTATTATTGCCAATTTCGTATCCACTTGCAAAGTCTGCAATTGCCCAACCGCCTGATTCACCGCCATGCCATCCTGACGCAAAACTGCCGGTTTCAAAACTTTCGGCAAGTGGTAAAACAGATTCAGGTAATGAACTTATAAATGCAGTTTTAGTTATACTTTCAACTGCAGCACCATCGGTAATAGTTAATGTTACATCGAAACTTCCTCCCGTTGCATAAGCAATAGTTGGATTTTTTTCTGTTGATGTAGGAGGCAAACCTCCCGGAAATTCCCATAAATAAGTTGCAGTTGCTGAAGCGGTAGAACGGTCAACAAATTTCACGGCATCACCTGAGCAATAAAAATTTGGTGTTGCAGTTGAGAAGTCAGCAATTAATTCAGATGCTTCATATAAAAACGATTCCCAAATACCAATATTCCAACTTGCTAAGCGCAATTTATTATCGCGATAAAATGGAATTGTTTTTAATGCATCTGTTACTAGTGGTAAATCATCACCATGTTGTAACCAATCTATAAATGTATTTGTTTTATAAAACACTGCTGCTTCACGCATGGTTACATAAACACCGCCATCGGTGCCGAATTGATGCACAATTGCAGCGGGATGTAAACCATTTAATGTGCCGGTGGTGATATTAGTCCAGCTGGAACCCGCATCGCTGCTTCTATACACCTTGCTGCCATCTGCACCATATGTATAAGCTATCCATAATTCATTAGCGTTTGTTCCGCTGAGTGTAAATAATAAATCGCGTTTGTTTTGCGGTAAATCAATATCTGTCCAAGAAATTCCGCCATCGGTAGTTTTCCATAATTTACAATTTGAACTACCGATATTTTGTGTTACATAAATTATTTTTTTATCTACTCTGCTTTGTTCAACCCATAATACTTTATTTCCTGCAGCGGCTCCAAATGTATATAAAATTGAAAATGAACTTCCGCCATCAACACTTTTCCAAATACTATTATCGCGACCCATATATGCATAGTCGTAATAATCCCAATCAAAGTGAATACGTGAGCTTGAATTATACCAATAGCTTTCGTTTGGTGTATTTGAAAAGGAAAGGAAACTGGCAACGCCATCAATTTCTTCCGGTAATTCAACACCACCAATGTCGCTCATTAAGCAAATTCTATCATCGCTTGGCTTGGTGTAACCTGTTGCAGCTTCACCACCACCTAATGCTAAAAAAGTACCCGCAGGATATTCTTCATAATACGCTCCATTTCCATTATGATATCTTCCTCCAACCATTACATCGTTCTGCCAACCTTGATCAAAGCCCCAGAAATTAGAAGCTTGTAATCCATTGCTTCTGCTTTCGTGTGTTTCAACCCAATTAGTAGTATAGTTTACACCACCATCTGTAGCCATCCAAATTTCTTCGGTTGTTGGTGATGTTTTATAAATTTTTGTTTCCTGATTATCGGGATGATAATATGGTAAGTAACCTAAATATCCGCCAACGGCGTCATAACTTGCAGCACCATCTTCACTCTTCCATAAATTTAATCCGCCAACTAAAACTTTATTTTCATCGAGATGCGAAACGGCAATTGTTGTATTGTAATAAATTTGATCATAGTCGCTGGTATGTCCATCAAAGTCCATTAAGTTGGGATGTGTATCTACATTGTATGGCATGCCAATTAATCCATGCGGGAAATTCCAACTTTCGCCTGCATCATTACTAACGTAAACACCAATTGTTCCGCGTAATTGAAGTGATGCATCGGCGGTGCTTTCTCCAACTAACAAAACGTAAACTTTATTTGGATTTGCTTCAGTAGTTGCAATGCGCCCTCCCAAACTTGTAATTTTTCCCGCATCTTCGATAGGCACAGTAAACCATCCTGCATTAAAAGTTGTAAATGTTTCACCATAATCAAGCGATTTTTTGAAGTATGGAATTTTAGTTGCAGGATCATATTGCAGTGTATAAATAATTGCTGCATTATCCGGTTTTACAGCTATCGACATGCAAAAATTGGAAAGTATTTCAGTCCAGTTATCGCCACCATCTGTACTTTTAAAAAAACCTTGTTCGCAACCGGCATAAACAATGTTTGGAAATTCAGGATTATAAACAATGTCATAAGCAGTTATGTAAATGGCTTGAAATGCGGCATCACCGGTAATATACCAAGTTGTGCCTCCATCATTTGTTTTCCATAATTCGCCTTGCGATGTAGCAATTACTTCATCGGGATTATTCGGATTAACAGCTAATGCGCGAATGGTATTCATGTAATATCCTTTGGTTACATGTTCCCAGTTTAATCCTTTATTTACAGTTTTATATACACCACCTGTTTCACCACCGCAATATAAAACATCCGGATTTGAAGCGCATTGGTCGATGCTATGAATATTAGCATGATCAGAAATAGGAATACTCGGTGCACCTGCATCATATTTAGTTGTGTAATGAATTTCAGGTCCCGCAAAAGTCCATGTAGTACTTCTGCTGCCATCATCAGAGCGCAATTGTTGTCTGGTATTTATTTGTTGATTTAATTGATTGATATCAAGTTCAATTACATCACCATTTTCTGTTGCAAGTTGTCGCGCAATAATTGCCCAATGATTATAATAACGGGTATAATTATTTTCTTCAAATGTATGTGTTTTATAATACGTATCAAATGCAGATTGAATTTCAAAAATGTTAGGAATATCGGCATACATTAATTGAACCCATTGTGGGGCCTCGGGTTCTAAAATTGGTTTTATGGGACTAATTTGGCAATACGCGAATGCCGGCAATACTGTGAATAATACAAGTAATAATTTTCTCATGATTGGTGTTATTGAATACAAATTTCGACTTCCTAAACCATATTTTAATAATAGGAGTAGGTTTATGACAAAAAAAGTGCAAATTATTGAATAGGATAGCCCTTGCGCACCAAAACGTTACTTCCTTCAGCCAAGAGCACTGAATGTGGATTTTGATTATTTAAATAGGCAAATTCACTGCCGTACATTGCTTCAAAATTAGTTTGTACAGTATAGCTTTTTATTGGATGCACGCGCCATTTATCGTGTTCAACACCGTATTGATTGGTGTTTTCATTATCAATGGATGCATATCCCCAATAGTGTTCAGTAATAAATTCTTCTAAACTTCCCGGTTCCATGGCTATTGTTTTATTGTCGGCAACCGCAGAAAACGCATTTGCCTTTCCCCAAGTATAATTAACAATTAATTCATGTTGGTTACGTTGAATATCACCATCTACCGGCATGGTTACATAGTTTTCATTAAAAAGCGTATTCGCAACAAAAGTAATCATGTGTCGCGGAACGATTTCTTTTACAAAAACCACACCGCGTTTCCATTCGCCATTTTCTTTATGCCGAACATAAATACGCAAATTAACCTCAACAAAATTGGTATGCCATGGAAATTTTATGCCGAGAACAGCTGTGTTTAAAAATTCAAATGCAACTAAGCTAATTAAATGCTCTCCATTAAATGTATCTAATTCTGTTTTTGCAGGTAGATATTTTTTTAATATTTCAGGATCGCAGGTGTAATTGGCAATCAATAAATTTCTCCATTCGGCGCGCAGAAATACTTTTTTATTTGACATAATTCCGGTTAAAAAAAAATACCGGAACGAATCCCGGTATTTAATGATATTAAAAAATATTAATTTGATTATTCATTGAATAATTATTTCTTTTTCCATTCTTCAACACTAGCAGCTACAGTTTGAGCAAAGCCTGTGTTTTTAGCTTCTACAGCCATGGTATGCGATTTTGTTCCTAATTCAACAGCTTCTTTATACATGCCGTTTGCAGCATTTGCGCGCGCTAATGTGTAAAGATTCCAATATCTTTCTTTTTGTTGAACCGATTTTTTAGACCATTCCAAAGCAAGTTTAGCATCAAGATTGTTATCTAAATAAAATTCTGCTGCATCATTATATAAACCCATTGTGTTTTCTGCAGTAGCAATTGCCTCTTCGATATTTTTTTTGCCTTGCTCAACAAATTCATTTGCAATATTGAAGCTTACTTTAGTTGTTTCCCAAGATAATTCAATTGTAACCATGTTATCTTTCACATTACTGAAGCCGATAGTAAACGATTCAGTTGCTGCAGTAACAGTTGGCTTTACAGTAAAACGGATTACATCATCCTCTTGCTTATATCCACCTGCGCCCCATAATTCTGTGTTTTTATTGATAATAATAGTCCACTCAGTTTCTCCCGGAATAGTAAATAATGAATAAGCACCACTTTCAATTTTTTGGTTGTTAATCATAACTGCACCATCAAATTTCAATTCTGTTGCCTTGTTGGCACCTGTGCGCCACATTTCACCAAAAGGTACTAAAGTGCCAAAAATCTTGCGACCCTTCATGGCAGGGCGGCTATAAGTAACTGTTGCCTGAGCTAAACCAAATTTCTGGCTAACCTGTGCCCATGGGCTTGGTTGTGGAAGTTCAAGTTCTTGTGCCACGGCTGTTTGCGCCATTATCGACACAATTGCAATGCTGAGTAATAAGTATTTTTTCATCTTTTTGTTAATTTTGATTTGCAAAGTTAAACAAAACACTACCACTTTTGTTTATTCCGTGTATCAGCGAAATTCTTTAATATGTATTCAGTGCTTAGGTCAAAAATCAATGCCAGTTTATTTGTTTCTGCCGTTTACTTCATAATTTGGAGTTTGTTGGTAATTTTCTTTCCATCAATAATCAACTCTGTTATTGTAGAAAAAGGCAATACGCCCATCATTTTTTGGGATTTTATGAGTTTGATAACCTTCGTATTGGGAATCGGGCTGATGATAGCTGCTTCAAACCCTTATCGACATTGGCCTATTATTGTTTTAGTTACATTATTCCACTTAGCCATGATTGCCGGATTTGTTTTCGGTTACCAAATAGGGTTTTTTAATACACTCTATCTCAAGTTCATTTTAATGAACCACATTATTTGGCTAATACCTAATGCTATAGTGCTGTATTTAGTGTATCGACGCAGTTTTGACACCGATGATATGCTGATTGACACATTTAGCAATGACCAATACCCATTGTCGTTATTTGATACCACGAAGGGCGAAAATTTGGGTGAGTTAAATGAAGAGGCTCCGCTTATGTTAGTGTTTTTGCGCCATTTTGGATGCCCGTTTTGCAAGGATTCACTCTTAGAATTAGCAGCACATCGCGCTGAATTAGAGTCAAGGGGCATAAAAATAGTGTTGGTATATATGGTAGATAGCAAGACCGCGGAACACTATTTAGACACTTACGGCTTAAATGATTTGCCTCAGGTGAGCGACCCGGAAGAGATTTTCTATAAAAGCTTTAGGTTGAAAAGAGGCAATTTTATACAGCTTTTTGGCGCAAAAGTTTGGATACGCTGGGTAGAACTTGCCTTTTCAAAGAAGTTGTTTAATACTAAGCCTGAAGGCAATGTATCGCAAATGCCCGGAATCTTTCTTGTTGAAGATGGCGTTGTGAAAAAACAATTTGTACACAAATCGGTTGCCGATACACCCGATTACACCCTGTTTCTCGATTAATTTCAGGTTAAACTATAGCTGAACAAATGTTATTTTTGTGCACTCACATGGTGGCTGCTCAAAAAAAATATGATTTTCGCTTGCTGTTCAGAAGATATATTCTGATTACGGTAGATGTAATACTCATTTTAGCAGCGCTATTTTTATACATCCGTTTTTTTCATCCCAATGCATTACAATCGTATCACACTTTTCTCGATAATGTTTTATGGATAGCAGTAATTGTTGCACTGTGGTTTATTTATTCGTATTTATTTAATTTATATAAATTATCGAATGTTGATAGGATTACAACAACCATAAAAAATACAGTACTTACAGCAGTGCTCACGGCATTAACCTATTTATTTATGCCGTTTTTAAGTCCCACCTTTCCTGAAAGCCGATTGCCTGCATTTGTATTAATGGGCGCAATGATTGTTTTAGTGCTGTTATGGCGATTGTGTTACGCTGCATTTTTTGTACATCCAATTCTCACTAAAAAAGCATTAGTTGTTGGAGCCGGTTATACCGGAAGAGAAATAGTGCGAACACTTTTGCACAACACAAGTATTTATCATAACACCGGTTATAAAATTTATGGATACATTGATGACGATACCAATAAAATTGGGAAAGTGTATGATGAATTAAAAGTATTAGGCAACGGCGATAGTTTATTTAAATATGCTCGGCGATTAGATGTTGATGAAATAATTATGGCAATACCGGAACAGGAAAATCTTTCAGCATCATTGTATTCGGGGATGATAGATTGCGAAAACGCCGGAATGCGCGTTATGCAGGCTACTCAAATATATGAAGAGCAAACCGGAAAGGTGATGATTAAAATTAAAGAGCAATCTTATTATCTTACTAATCCCTACAGTATTGTACATAAGGATAATTTCTATGCCTTGTTTAATCGAATTATTAACATTAGCTGTGCTTTAATTGCAGGCGCGTTTTTTTTAATCGTGTTACCTTTTGTTTGGATGTCCAATCTGTTGTTAAGTCGCGGCCCTTTATTTTATTCGCAAGATAGGGTAGGAGAGAATAACAAACAATTTCGCATCATTAAATTCAGAACAATGATTGTTGATGCTGAAAAAAAATCGGGTCCGCAATTCGCTCAAAAAAATGATGCGCGCATTACCAAGGTTGGAAATGTTTTGCGTAAAACCCGTTTAGATGAATTACCGCAATTTTGGAATATTTTGCGTGGCGATATCAATTTGATTGGACCACGTCCTGAGCGCGCCTTTTTTGTAGACGAGCTCAGCAAGCAAATTCCATTCTTTAAGTTGCGCAATGCCGTTAAGCCCGGACTTACAGGATGGGCGCAGGTAAAACATCATTATGCGTCCGATTTTGATGATACCTTGGTTAAACTGCAATATGATTTATATTATATAAAGCATCGGTCATTGGTGCTCGACTTGATTATTATTTTTAAAACCATTGCAGTAATGGTTAAATTTAAAGGCACTTAACAACACAAGTATTGAATTTCATCCAAAGAAATATTCCGGAAAAGATTGCCTTTGGCATGATATGCGCCGTTGCCATGCTAATTCCGTTTCATAAAACTTTGGCTTCACCCATGTTGATATTATCGTTTATTACTATTTTGTTGAGTGGTAATTACAGGTATAAACTCGGTAGGTTGCTCGAAAATAAACGATACTTATTTTTTGGCTCACTGTTTCTATTATTTGTATTTGGCTATTTTATTTCAACCGATATATCTATAGCTTGGCGCGATTTAGAAATTAAACTCTATTTATTAGCGATACCGTTGTTTTATGTATTAATACATCCCTTTACTGCAAAAGAACGAAAATGGATATTGGGTTTGTTTGTTATTGCATGTATTACATTTATTGCAACTGCATTAAGTATAGCCTGTTATAAATTGGTAACTACCGGAGAAAATAATTTTTATTACAAAGAATTATTGGCCTTTACACCATTACATCCATCGTATGCCGGTATGTTTCAAGCAATGGCTGCCGTTATTCTGGTGATGCATTTGCTCATTAATTGGGAAACTATTCCGCGTAAATGGCGAGCAATATATTTAGCATCCATATTTGTGATTACATTATTTATTTTTCTGCTTACTGCAAAAATGGCAATTGCCTCAGTATTTATATTATTGAGTATTGCGTTTTATTTATTGGGCAGTCAGTTTCTAGGTAAGCGAAAAACCATCGTAATAATTATTGCAGGCAATCTATTTGCACTGGCATTAATGTGGAGCTTACCCTACACCCGCGAACGTATTAAGTTATTGTTTACTTATAATGAAGTAGCTTACGATAATAGTGTAAACTCACGAAAGGAAATATGGACTGCTGCAATTGATGTAATTCAAGCAAATCCGCTATTTGGAACCGGAACCGGCGACGCTGAGGCAGATTTGATAGCTGCTTATGAACGAAATGGCTTTAAATTAGGTGTCGAAGAAAAGTATAATGCGCATAACCAGTATCTGCAAATTCTGGTAGAGACCGGAATCTTTGGGTTTTTGTGCTTTATTGGGTTCCTATTTTGGTGTATCCGATTGGCAATTAAGTCCAAAAACCACCTATATCTTGTCTTTTTACTGCTCTGGATATTGAATATAGCCACCGAATCGATGCTGGAAACCCAAAGCGGCGTAGTTTTTTTTAGTTTCTTCAATGTCTTGCTGGCACTGCATTCCGGCCGAGATTAAGCATCTTTTTAAAATATTTTTTCGACTACTTGTAACTTTTGTTATAGGCTGTTCGCTATATGTTCAGAACGTTGATTAAAACATTTTAAAAACATAACAAAAACTCAATATTATGAAAATCTTATTTACAATCGCAGCAATCGTTATCAGCACCTCATTATTTGCAGGAAATGAAAACAAAAACACAACCGACAAAGACAAAAGCTCAGTTATCTCAAACGTAGCTAACTTAATTGGCGACCAAGAAATTTTAGAAGCATTAGGCGTAAATGGTCAAGCAGATGTAACCATTAAAGTTGATGCAGCAGGTGTAATGCATGTTGAAGCAGTTCAAACTAATAATTATTTGTTAGAGTATCATATAAGACAGAGTATTGAAGGTGCTAAAATGATTGTCACCGATTCACTCGTAGGAAAAACAGTATCATTTATCATGAACGTAGTGCAGTCGAAGTAACATGTCATCCACTTTGATTGCATAAGGCCTCCAATAAATTGGGGGCCTTTTTTAGTCCCACTTAATCAATAGAAAGGTGTTTACGACTGCCTATTGATTTAGTGGGACTAACCCAAAAAATCTTTTTTGCCACAAAGTCGCTAAGTGGC
>JANMLV010000054.1:0-3520 GCA_031372705.1 Bacteroidota bacterium
ACCAAAATACTGAAACCCCCAATAATAAATCCAACAACATTCAGCATCCCGAATAAACTATCCAACGCATCCGCCGCAAGCGTAACTTCATTAACCGCAAAGTCACTTTCTTCAGATGGCCTCAAGTTGCGCGCATTGCGCATAATAGGATAAATTTCATCTTTTATCTCGTCGGCAGAAACACCGTCTTTTGGTCGCACTTCAATAACAGGGTCAATCATACCACTTTTGGTATCCACTACCCTTCTCACATAATTAAACGGAATAATTATCGAGTTATCGTTCGAAATATCTATTATACTCTCTCCTTCCTTTTCCAACACCCCGATTACACGCATTTTATATTGCCTGCCCGACTCGGCAAACCACAAATATTTCCCAACCGGATCTATATTATTCGGGAACAACTTCTCAGCCACTTCATAACCAATAATAGCAACTTCCGAACCTCCCACCGACTCATTAGGTGCAAAGTAGCGACCACTTTTAAAGTTTAGGGTGTAAATTTCATCATAGTCTTCAGTAACACCGCTCATTTGCACATTTTGCAAATTGTTGCTTTGATATTTTACATCATCAGCGTTAAGCCATACTTCAATACAAACTGCTTTTGCTTTGGTGAGTTTTTCGTTGAGTAGTTTATATTCATCGTAACTCATGGTTGGGCGTTTCATGTAATCCCACCAAGCGTATTCATCGTTACCAAATTCCCATGGCCAGCGTTGAATATAAATCATATTCGTTCCCAGCTTATCTAAACCACTTTCCATATTGCGTTTAAGTGAATCTACGGCACTTAATACGGCAATAATGCAAAAGATACCGATAGAGACCCCGAACAGCGACAAAAACGTCCTGAGCTTGTTAGTACGCAATTCCTGCATTACTTGCGGAAAGGTTTCAGATAGGGTTCTAAAGAAAACATTCATTTCGCCTCAAAGATATTTTATTGTTTCCATCTATATTGTTATAGATTGGTTAATATTCAAAATAAAGCTTGAAATTGCCTTTTATATGCTACATGTTGCTAGAATTATTATCAGATGGGTATTTAAAGTTAAAATGACGTGAAATTTTCTTAACTTTGCGCCCTCGTTGCAGATGTTACTGCTTCGTTTAACTAAAACCCGTAAGTTTTATGAAACTTTCCAAATTTAATTTCGAACTTCCCAAAGACATTATTGCACAATACCCAACTCCTGAACGCGACGATGCTAAAATGATGGTTGTCCATCGCAAAACAGGCAAAATAGAGCACAAAAAATTCAAAAACATATTAGATTACTTTACCGAGCATGATGTAATGGTGTTAAACAACACTAAGGTATTTCCTGCTCGTTTATATGGTCGCAAAGAAAAAACCGGTGCTAAAATTGAAGTGTTCATGTTGCGTGAGCTTAACCGCGAAATGCATTTATGGGACGTTTTAGTTGACCCGGCGCGTAAAATTCGCGTAGGTAACAAGTTGTATTTTGGAGATGATGATATGTTAGTTGCCGAAGTGGTTGATAATACCACTTCAAGAGGTCGTACTATCCGCTTCTTACATGATGGAACCGCCGAAGAATTGCGCAAAATTTTGGAAATAATGGGTGAAACGCCACTTCCAAAGTATATTAAACGCAAACCGGATGAGGAAGATAAAGAACGCTACCAAACCGTTTTCGCTAAACACGAAGGTGCCGTTGCCGCACCAACAGGAGGCATGCATTTTAGTCGCGAATTGTTAAAGCGTCTTGAAATTAAAGGTATTAACTTCGCAGAACTCACACTCCACGTAGGTTTGGGCACTTTCCGCAGCATAGATGTAGAAGATTTATCGAAGCACAAAATGGATGCCGAATATTTTAAGGTTGACAGTTCATGTGTAGAAATAGTAAACAAAGGCTTAGACGAAAACCGCAGAATTTGCGCCATTGGCACAACAACCATGCGTGCTTGCGAAAGTGCCGTTGCAGCTTCGGGTCGCTTAAAGCCTGAGGAAGGTTGGACTAATTTGTTCATCCACCCGCCTTACGATTTTACGATTTGTAATGCTATGGTTACCAATTTCCATTTACCAAAAACCAGCTTAGTTATCATGGTTGCCGCGTTCATGGGCTACGATTTAACCATGGAAGCTTATAAAGTAGCCATGAAAGAAAAATATCGCTTCTTTTCTTACGGCGATGCAATGCTTATAATAGATTAATCCTCAAACGATATCAAAAAAAAATCCTGCCATGAGCAGGAATTTTTTTTGTCAGTTGGTTCGACAAATTGTTTCAATATTCGTCCTCATTAAAATAGAAATCATCATGGGTCGGATAATCACTCCAGATATCTTCAATTCCTTCGTAAAATTCCCCTTCATCTTCAAGTTCCTGCAAGTTTTCGATAACTTCGATAGGAGCTCCTGAACGAATGGCGTAGTCAATTAATTCATCTTTTGTGGCCGGCCAAGGTGCATCTTCAAGATATGAGGCGAGTTCTAGTGTCCAATACATAATAAACCTGTTTTCTAATTAGGGCGCAAAAATAGATTTTTTTTAATCTTTTGCAAGTAACAATATGCACAAATTGCATTTTGTGGCAAAATTAAATGCATTTTACCTTGAAATAGTGACGTTTAGCGCATAAATTTATTGTTAATACACTTTTATCCCCTCGGACGCCAAGTTATTTCCTCTACATCCAAATCGCGGGCTACCTTTCTCGACAATACAAATAAATAGTCGCTTAAGCGATTGAGGTAAGTAATTATCATTGGCTCAACTTGCTCATTTTCAGCCAAGTGCGTAACTATACGTTCAGTTTTTCTGCAGATAACCCTTGCTAAGTGACAGAAAGACACAGTGGTATGTCCGCCCGGCAATATAAAGTTCTGCAAAACCGGCAATTTTGCCTCCATTTCATCAATTTGCTCTTCGAGGAAAGTAATATCCTCCGGTTTTAAATCCGGAATGGCCATTTTCGACTTTTCGGGGTCAGATGCCAATGATGCGCCAATGGTGAATAATCTATCTTGAATTTCGTTGAGCACATTCTTATATGCGGTGTCAATTTGCTGATCGGCAATTAATCCGATATATACGTTTAATTCATCAGTTGAACCGTAAGCATCAACCCGAATATGGTGTTTACGCACTCTGGTGCCTCCAATGAGTGAGGTTTCACCGGTATCCCCTTTCTTGGTATAGATTTTCATGTTGCAAAGATATTGGAATAGCAACAGTTTTGTGGCAATAAAACTGTTGATGAAGTTATCAGGAAAAAATTAAACGAGACTTTTGCGCTGCTCCGAAGGATTAAGTTTGTTTTCATTCACCTCATCGCGCTCAATAACGCCATCGCGAATGCGTATAATGCGATGTGCATAACGCGCAATATCTTCCTCATGCGTTACAATTATAACTGTATTTCCTTTTTTGTGAATTTCTTCAAAAAGTTCCATTATTTCGTAACTGGTTTTTGTATCCAAGTGCCGGAGCCTCCGCGCCCGCGCCTCGAAGAAGGCCGACAGCGCCGGAAGATACGGCCG
>JANMLV010000055.1:0-4813 GCA_031372705.1 Bacteroidota bacterium
CTGCGTAATCCCAGCCTTTTACTTCGTATATTTTAATACCGTGACCTTCTTCGTCCAATTGGAAGCCGGAAAGTATTTCAGAAATATTCTGTTTAGTAGTTTGATATTTTTTAGGGACAGAAATACCATAACCATCGTCCCACACAAAAAATGCCATCGGAATTTTCATCACACCTGCAGCATTTACCGATTCCCAGAAAACGCCTTCAGAAGTGCTGGCATCGCCAATTGTAGCGAAAACTACTTCATTGCCATTCACAGAAAATCCGGTGCTGTCGGTTGCCGGATTTTGTCGGTAGAGTTTAGAAGCGAGTGCCAAACCAACTGCTCTCACCATTTGCGACGCCGTTGGCGATGTATCTGAAGATGTATTTTTAGTAGCTGTTAAATCTTTAAAAGCGCCGTTATTGTCCAACAAACGCGTTGCAAAGTGCCCATTCATTTGTCTTCCGCCTGAATTTGGCTCTTCGTTAATATCCGGAATAGCGTACAATTGCGTAAAAAATTGTTCGGGCGTTGCCATTTCAGCTGCGAACATAAAAGTTTGATCGCGATAGTAGCCGGAGCGAAAATCGCCACGCTCAAAAACCTTTGCCATGGCTAACTGAGCCACTTCTTTACCATCGCCAAAAATACCGAATTTCGCCTTTCCGGTGAGTACTTCTTTTCGCCCCAAAAGGCTTACATCACGGCTTAAGCAGGCAATGCGGAAGTCGCGGAGAACATCCTGTTTAAAGGATTCGAATGTGATTGTAGTATTTTGAGTTAGTTCCGACATAATCAAATAATAATTACCGCAAAAATAAGTAATTCAGCCCGCAGACCGACCTCCAAATGAGGTAAAATAAAAAAATTTAGCAGAAATGCGGTACTGGTATAATTCTTGTATAAAATCGGGAGTATTAGATTTGTTTTGGACAGATTTGATATATTTACGACACCAAACGTTAACAACTAAACAGCTTATATTATGAAAAAATTGTTTTACACGCTCCCGTTAATCATGTTGATTGCATCAGCATCATTTGCGCAAACATCAGTATCACCTAACTCTGCAAGTTCAGAAAGTGCACCTGTTACACCGGTTATCAACCCAAATGCGGGTGAATTCCAGTGGGCAGAAGAAACGCATGATTTTGGAACAATTGCACAAAGCATTCCGGTTAAAAACAAGTTTATGTTTACTAACACCGGTAAAGAGCCGATTATTATTTCTAACGTTCAAAAAACATGTGGTTGCACGGTTACCGATTGGACAAAAGAACCAATTATGCCTGGTCAGCAAGGATTTGTTTTAGCTGAATTTAATGCTGCTAAAGAAGGACCTTTCACAAAAGCAATTACTGTGCAGTCTGATTCTAAAACACCTTCAGTAAAATTATACTTTAAAGGTACGGTTCAAAAATCGGAGCAAGCAGGCAGCGTTCCTGAGCAAAACAGTATTTTTAACACAGGTGGTAATTAAACATATAAAATAGCAATACAACAATGAAAAAAATATTTTCAATTTTCGCTTTTATCGCTGTAAGTGCAGCGGTTAATGCACAAACGGCTGAACCGGCTTCAACCAATCCAAATGCACCTGAATTTCAATGGGTGAGTGAAGTTTTCGATTTTGGTAAAATTCCACAAGGCATTCCTGCTGAGGCAAGATTCGAATTTGTAAACTCAGGTAAAGAAGCATTAATTATTACAGATGTTCAAAAAACTTGCGGTTGCACCAAAACTGATTGGAGCAAAGAACCAATAGCACCGGGACAAAAAGGATGGATTATTGCTGAATACAATGCTGCTGCTGAAGGAAACTTCACCAAAGCAATTACAGTAATGTCAAATACAAAAACACCTACTCTTAAATTAACATTTAAAGGTGTAGTTTATAAAGATGAGGCCGGAAGCGTTCCTCAACAACAATCTATTTTCGGGAATTAATACCTGAACGAGCTCTGCGACAACTCCGTAAACATTCGTGTTTACGGAGTTTTTTTTGTCCGATATCTTGGCATCGTTATTTTCAAATGTTTGAACGATAATAGCCATATCATAGTCATTTATTACCTTTGAGCCATGCCGAATATTTCCACTCGCGGTGGCAACATGCCATCATCTCCAATTCGTAAACTGGTTCCTTACGCAGAAAAAGCAAAATTGCGGGGAATGAAAATATATCACCTCAATATCGGTCAGCCCGATATTGAAACGCCGCATCAAATGATGGATGCGGTTAGAAATACGGATTTAAAAGTATTGGAATATTCGCATTCGGCAGGATTTGAATCTTATAGAAGAAAACTAGTTCAATATTATAAAAGCAGAAATATTGAAGTAAACCATCATCAAATAATGATAACCACCGGTGGTAGTGAAGCCATTATGTTTGGGATGATGAGTTGCTTAGATGCAGGTGATGAAATAATTATTCCTGAACCGTTGTATGCAAATTATAATGGTTTTTCAACAGCAGGAAATATTATAATTAAACCTATTACTTCACACATTGAAAATGGCTTTGCGTTACCTGCCATTTCGGAATTTGAAAAAGTAATAACACCAAAAACTAAAGCCATATTAATTTGCAATCCGAATAATCCTACCGGTTATTTATATTCGAAAGAAGAATTAATGCAATTGCGCGATTTAGTAATTAAATACGATTTATTTTTATTTGCCGATGAAGTGTATCGCGAATTTGTATATGATGGCAATGAGCATTTTTCGGTAATGAATCTCGATGGATTAGATGAACATGTTGTATTAATGGATTCTATCTCCAAAAGATACAGCGCATGCGGTGCAAGAATCGGTGCTTTAATTTCTCGCAATAATAAAGTAATGGAAACTGCTATGAAATTTGCACAAGCGCGGTTGTCGCCACCAACGTTAGAGCAAGTTTTAGCAGAAGCATTTTTAGATGTTCCCGAATCTTATTTCACTGAAGTGGAAAAAGAATATGTTGAACGCCGTAATTTATGTGTTGACAGATTAAATGCAATGCCGGGAGTTTTATGTCCTACTCCGGGTGGTGCTTTTTACGCAATTGCGCGACTGCCAATTGATGATGCCGATGTGTTTTGTCAATGGCTGCTCGAATCATTTAATCACAACAACGAAACAGTAATGCTCGCACCTGCAACCGGATTTTATTCTACACCGGGATTAGGTAAAAATGAAGTGCGTATCGCTTATGTGCTTAATAAAAATGATATTAATAAAGCGATGGATTGCTTGGCTGCGTCATTGAAGGAATATCCGGGAAGGACAAACTAATGTACTAATCAAACAGCCGGAACTAATTAGCTAATTTGCTAATTAGCTAATTAGCTAATGAAACAGCCGGGCTGATGTGCTAATAATTGCTCAAAACTAATCCGTGTAAATCCGTTTAATCCGTTAAATCGGCGTTCCTTTTTTTCAGGCTAAATAGGTTGGTAAATCATTAAACTTTTCAGAAAGTTCAGGAGCAAGCAAATAATTTTTCCAACTCATAATCATCGATTTATTTGCTGTAAATATTTCGCGATTAAAATTCATTAGGGTTGCAATTTCTATATCTGATAATTGATGAGCGGATGATAGCGAGTATACCCTGTTCAAGTTTTCGTTGTAAGCTAGTTGCACTTCTTTTAAATAGGCTACCAAACGCTCATATACAAGCAAACCGTTTTGCTGCTCTTGAATAGTGAAAAATATTTTATTGTAAAAAACATCTTGATCTTTATTCATGTGCTCCAGAAAATTAAACTTAATTTCATTAGCTGAATTTTTTAATTCATGAATATCATGTGTTATATCATGAATGCACTTTACAGCATGCATTGCACTTCTAACCGAAGCCATTAATCTGTCTATATCTTCTACTTGATTGGCTGTTAATTCTTTCATTTTTAATTGAATATAATACGCTTGAATTTCGCCGTAATGTTCCTTTAAAAATTGATACCATTCATCTACCGATTTCCTATTTAAATTGTGTTGCTCATGGTGTGCCAAAAATTCGTCGGGAATATGCAACACCTTTTCATCTACTCTAAATTGATGCGCATTAAATATTTTACATTGATTGATAAAAAACCATGTTTCTGATTTCAACAAATCAAAAGAAGTTTCTACAACAATTTGTTGATGTGGCTGTATGAACATTGTCAACTTGCGGTCGTCTCGATTAAATGTTTTTTCGAGCAGTTTGCTAAATGGCGTCAGGAAAGGTAAAAACAATAATATGCTGCCTAAATTCATTAAAGTTTGAAAAGTTGCCAGCCCGGTTAGCGGATTTTCCATCCCCATTATATCTTGAATTAAAACTGCAATAGGATGAATTAATACAAAAGCTACGATGGTAGTAACCAGGTTATAAATAAAATTTCCTGCCGAAACTCTTTGCTTTACCGCAACTCCATCGAGCGAACCGAGTATCAGCTTTACAGAAGTACCAACTTCTGAACCTATTACTACTGACATTGCCGACTCGAACCCAATAAGTTGTTGGTTTAGGAAACTGAGTGTTATGGCAACCGTTGCAGCACTGCTTTGGGTAATGGTGGTTGCAATAAAGCCCAAAATCAAGAAAACCCCTAATCCGCTGTCCTGAAAACGATTAAAAACATCTTGAATAACCTGCGATTCGGCCGAATCTTTCATCAACCCCAACCCAATAAAAAGGAAACTGAATCCAATTAAAAACTTAAAAAGTGCCTCAAAACGGTTCTTTTCTTTAAAAATGAAGAGTGCCATTCCCGCCAAACCGGCAACAGGGTATGCAAATGCCTCTATGTCGAGTTTAAAGCCCAACGTAGCCACTATCCAACTGTTTAGG
>JANMLV010000067.1:0-10332 GCA_031372705.1 Bacteroidota bacterium
GTCGGGGGGTTTGGCTAAAAAGCTTTAAAGGGGTTATGAAAATAGTGAGTAGAAAACTACAAACTACAAGGTTTCGGAAGGTTTTCATATATTATTATTTATGGTTCATTAAAGTTACAAAAAAATCTCATCTTTAAATAAATTATTTTCTAAATCCAATCGCGCATTTTTAAGGTAAGATTTTTTTACAAAAAAAAAGACCCCCAATCGGAGGTCTTTTTTCATTATAATTTTAATTATTTCGCAAATGATATCGCTCGCTTTTCACGAATCACAGTTACTTTTATATGTCCCGGATATTGCATTTCATCTTGAATTTTTTGTGCAATGCTAAATGATAAATCTTCGGCAACTTTATCGCTTACTTTTTCTGCTTCCACAATTACACGCAATTCGCGACCGGCTTGAATAGCGTAAGCTTTTTCAACACCATCGTTTGCTAAGGCAAGGTTTTCCATCTCTTTAATACGCTTAAGATAACTTTCCAATATCTCGCGTCTTGCTCCCGGTCTTGCACCGCTAATGGCATCGCAAGCTTGAATAATAGGGGAGATAACATATTGCATTTCTATCTCATCGTGGTGAGCACCAACTGCATTTACAATTGCTGCGTGTTCGCCGTATTTCTCGCATAATTTTGCGCCTAATAACGCGTGACTTAATTCTGATTCCTCTTCAGGCACTTTTCCAATATCGTGGAGTAAACCTGCACGTTTTGCTAATTTCGGATTCAAGCCAAGTTCAGCTGCCATAGTTGCGCATAAATTGGCAACTTCGCGACTGTGTTGTAATAAATTTTGACCGTAAGAAGAGCGGAAACGCATTCTTCCCACCATTCGTATTAATTCAGGATGTACTCCTGTTACACCTAATTCAATTACTGTGCGCTCACCAATTTCGTTGATGTGCTCTTCCATTTGTTTTTTAGTTTTTGCAACTACTTCTTCAATACGCGCAGGGTGAATTCTACCATCGGCAACTAATCGCATTAAACTTAATCGCGCTACTTCGCGACGAACCGGATCGAAACCACTTATTATAATTGTTTCAGGTGTATCATCCACAACAAATTCAACACCTGTTGCACCTTCTAAAGCACGAATATTTCTTCCCTCACGACCAATTATCTGACCTTTTTGGTCATCGCTGTCGAGATTGAATACAGATACAGAATTTTCGATTGCCTGCTCAGCTGCTGTGCGTTGTATAGTTTGAAGAATAATCTTCTTCGCTTCTTTATTTGCTTTTAATTTAGCTTCTTCTGCAATTTCTTTGATATACGCCATTGCCTTATTCTTTGCTTCATCTTTCAATGCTTCCATTAATTCGGTTCTCGCTTGGTCGGCACTTAATTTGGCTACTTCTTCTAATTTGCGGATATGTGTTTCATAAGCCTTATCTAATTCACCTTTTTTGTTACTTACAACCTCAAGCTGCTTTGCAAGATTGTCTTTTACTGTATTTAATTCGGCTTCTTTCTTAGAAAATTGTTGTTGCTGCTGACCAAGTTGCGACTCCTTTTGCTTCATGCGCATTTCTTGTTCTTCTAACTTCAGCACTTTTTGTTGACGTTCTTTTTCAACTTCCGATTTTTGCTGAATCAACTGATCTTTTAGCTCCAGCGATTTTTCTTTTTTATAAGCATCAGCATCATTTTTACTTTTTTGTGCTAATAACTCAGCTTCTTTTTTGGCAACTGAAATTAATTCTTCTGCCTCGCGCTCTGCGAAATGTTTTTGGTTTTTCGATTGCCCAAAAATAAAGCGCCCTCCAATTATTCCTGCAATCAGTGCCGCAGCACCTATAATTGCATACATTAACGTTTCGTTCATAGATATATGGTTTTATGATGAGGGACTTCACCTATGCAATAAAACCGACCGGAGTGGCTTTTCTTAAAAAGAAGATTACTGTTGCAATGCTTTCAAAATTTGCTGATTGAGCTGTTGTAAATCGGCCGATAAATCTGTATCCTGTATTACAGGTTCCGGTTTTTTATGCTCTGCGCCTAAGTGCTCTACCATCATGGTTAGTACCGTCATTGCAAGATAATCTTGCTTGTCGTTACCCGCATGCTGTGCCTGTAGGTCTTTTATCTTTTCAGCTATAATTCTTGCTGCCTTTCGCACTGTTTCTTCTTCTTCAGGCTTAACTTTAAGCCTGTAGGGCCTGTCGCAAATCGTAACATGAATATTTAACAATTTGCTTTCTTCAGTATCCATTGGGTTTTATTGTATTCAGTTTGTCCAATTGGGACTAAAGTTAAGTAAAGATTATGAAAAAGATAACCCAACAAGCCCACAACCCCTAAAAGTTACTGTTTAATCGTTGAGCATTGCGATGCAGTTGTCTACTTCTTTGATCAATTCATTAATGCGTTTTTTAACCTCTGCCTTGTTTTCAGGCAGATCATCTGTTGTTCCGATAGCCGCAATAGATTGAGCCGTTTTCACAATTTCAAACTGTTTTTCCAGCTCATCAATTTTTTTATTTTTATCGGCTAAGCCCCTGCGTTGCGCGTCAACCTGCTGTTTCAGCATGTCATTTTCAGCAGCAATAGCCTGAAAACTTCGTAAAAGTCGGTCCAAGTTTGCCCGTAACGCTTGCAGTTGTTCTTGTGTAGTATTCATCGCGTGCTTAAAAGTAGGTAATTTTATTTCCTGATTATAGCGCCAAGCTCAGTTTCGCAACGTTGCATTACTTTTTTCATAACTCCATCTACTTCGGTATCAGTTAAGGTGCGCTCTTCGTTACTAAAGGTTAAACCAATGGCATAGCTTTTTTTACCCGCCAATTTTTCGCCCTCATAAACATCAAATAAGGTAACATCTTTTAATATTGGCTTGCCTTCTTTTTTTGCAATACCTGCTATGGCTTCATAATGCACTTGCTTGTCGATAACCAAGGCTAAGTCGCGACGAACCTCCGGAAACTTAGCAATTTCCTTAAATGTTACTTTTCTAGATGCGAAATTGTTTAACATCATTTTCCAATCTAATTCTGCAAAAAACACAGTCTGTTTAATGTCGAAATCGGATAGTATTTGTTTTTTGATATTGCCACAAATACCTATCTCATTTCCATTAACAACTAAAGTTGCTGCATTTTCGAAAATTGAGGATAAATTATGACTATTATCTTCCCCCAAATTTTTCCAAGTTGCTTTGCAATTCATTTTTAATAATAAGGCATCAACCTGCGCTTTCAAATCATAAAAATCGGTTTTGCGATTCGTAATTCGCCAATTTTCATTGTATTTATTACCGGTTAAGTACAAACCAATCTTCTCAGCTTCTGCATATCCGGTCGCATTTTTTGAATACACGCGACCAAATTCAAACATGGCTAAATCATGTTGCTTGTGATTGCTGTTATAGCCTATTACTTCTAAACCCGTAAATGCCATTGAAATGCGCATGTTATCTAACTCGGCATTTAATGAATTTAATAGATTTACCTGTATCTGCTCGAGTTCAGGAAAGTATTTTTGTGTGTATTTTGAACGGGAGATCGCATTCGTAAATATCTCGTAAAACCCATTGTTTACCAAATAATTTGTAGTTTCCAATTTTACGTTTTCCTTATCGGGCTTCGGACTTACCAAATACGGTGTGCGAATATTGCTTGGAACCTGAATATTGTTAAAACCATGCATCCGTAATATTTCTTCAATAATATCTATTTCTCGAATAACATCGTTTTTATAAGATGGCACTTTTAATTTTAATTCATCTCCGCTTTGCGATTCAATTTTAATATTTAATGATGATAATATATTAGTGATTGTTGCTACCGATAATTGCAATGTGCTTATTTTTTCTAATCGACTTAATCGAAGTGTTACATCAAAATCGGGAAGCGGTGTTGGGTAGATGTCAATAATATCGCCAACTATAATTCCACCACAAATATTTTGAATTAATTCAGCAGCTTGTTGCAGCGCAGGAATGGTATTTGTTATATCTGTGCCTTTCGCAAATCGCGCAGAAGCATCGGTTTTTAACCCATGTGCTGATTCGGTTCTGCGTATATAGGACGGATTGAAATATGCGCTTTCTAAAAATATGTTAACCGTATTTTCTGTAACACCTGAATTTAATCCACCATAAACACCTGCAATGCACATACCACCGGTTGCATCACAAATCATTAAATCGTTTGATGTTAATTTGTGCGCTTTGGTATCGAGCGTGGTAAATGAGGTATCTGCCGACAAGGTTTTTACAATAACAGTGCTTCCGTTAATTTTATCTGCATCAAAAGCATGCAACGGCTGACCATATAATTGTAAAATATAATTGGTAATGTCTACCACATTATTAATTGGTCGCATACCAACAGCACGCAATTTGTGTTGCATCCACTTTGGTGATTCGCCAACTTTAATATTATTAATTAATATGCCTGAATAACGCGGACAACCAATAGTGTCATCAACAATAATTTTAATTGAGGGAGTTGAGGTATTAATTGTGATATTGCTTGCGTGATTTATATTAAATTCAGGTTTAGCTATTTCTCTTGAAATTAAACCTGCGCGCAATTCTCTTGCTGTGCCAATATGTGAATTAGCATCAGCGTGATTGGCTGTTAATCCAATTTCGATGATAGTATCGCTATAAACATCAAATAATGATTGAACACTAGTTCCTACAATGGTATTTTCAGGAAGAATTAATAATCCATCGTGACTTTCGCTAATACCGATTTCATCTTCCGCACACAACATCCCATTGCTTTCTATCCCACGAATTTTAGCGCGCTTAATGGTAAATGCTTCTCCTTTTAACGGATGAATAGTTGTGCCCGGTGTAGCAACAATAACTTTTTGTCCGGCCGCTACATTTGGTGCACCACAAACAATATTGAGCAATTCGCCGGTTCCGATATTTACTTGCGTTACTTTTAATTTATCGGCATCCGGGTGCTTTTCGCAGGTCATTACTTCACCAACAACCAATCCGGCTAATCCACCCTCAATATTGCTATATGGATATACGCCTTCAACTTCTAATCCGATGTCGGTTAATAGGGTAGCTGCGTCATCTGCCGACATGTTCAGCGGCAATAATTCGTTCAGCCAGTTCCAAGATATTTTCATATCCCGCAAATTTAATAACAGTTGCGATAAGGCAAGTGAGATTGCACCTAGTTTAAGGCGCGAATTGGCATTTTATTGCCAAGTTTTTGCAAAATAGGGGATTTCCTCGTGCGATTCAGTGTCTTTTTGAAGCCAATATGCCATTGTAACTACCTTTCCCGATTTGGTATGCAGCAATCGGCCATAAACAGCATTAGTTGCATTAAAAGTGGCATCTGAAACGCCAACTGTCCAAGATGTTGGAGCAGGAGGTACTTCTCCTTCGGCTAATGCCGGGGCACCTTTAGCAGGCGGTGTAGGAACCACAACAACGGTAAATCCATTATACGCAAGTAACGATTGCAAAAAATCGACACGTTCTTTTGATACATTTTTTTCAACAATGGCGCATTTAATGCCATCTAAATCGTCGAATAAGTGATTTTGATTAATTGCCATTTATGCTGAATTAATTATTGATGAATTATTGAAAAAATATATTCGTAACAACCGCCAAATAATCCGGTTACCAAAACACCAACTACGCAAATAATAAATGCCAGGCCTGCCTGAAATCCGGTATCTAATTTTTGAATTGGATTATCATTGCTATCCATAAACATCGCCTTAACTACTTTTAAATAATAGTAAAGTGATACAATCATATTTAATGCTGCAATAACGATTAGTACAGTGTTATTTTGTCCGCCGCCCGACATTAATAAAAAGAATTTCCCGAAAAATCCGGCAGTAGGCGGTATACCTGCAAGTGAAAATAACGATAATGCCAACACCCAAGCAAGTAATGGGTTGGTTTTGTAAAATCCCTTGTAATCGCTAATGTTTTCTTTCCCGGTTTTTGCACTGACCAATGATATTACGCCAAATGCACCCAAATTAGAGAATAAATAAATTACAATAAAGAATACCGATGCAGCAGCGCCTTCGGTAGAATTTCCTGAAATACCAATCAAAATAAATCCGACTTGTGCTATTGATGAAAATGCCAAAAATCGTTTTAAGTTGGTTTGGCGAATGGCGAATAAATTTCCCGTAATCATGGTTAACACACTGATTAAGAATAGGAAATTATACCATGAAATAAAAATATTTTGAAACGCACCATAAAGCACTGAAAAGAAAACAAATATGATTGCGCCTTTTGAAACAACGCTTAAATAGGCCGTTACAGCCACAGGCGCGCCTTCGTAAACATCTGCCGTCCATAAGTGAAATGGAACTGCGCTCATTTTAAACGCAAACCCGGCTAGTATCATTACAAACGATAAAATGAGTAGCGGTTCGCCTGTCATACTCACCGAAATGGCTTCGAAATTAAGTGTTCCTAATGCGCCATATAATAAGGATATACCGAATAATAATATTCCTGATGAAAAGGCGGAAGAAATAATGAATTTCATGGCAGCTTCACCACTTCTGCGTTTTAACAAATCGAAGTTTGCTAATGCAGCAAGCGGAATTGTAGAAAGTTCCAGCCCTAAATAAAACATAAACATGTTTTGAGCAGAAATCATATAGAACATGCCCGATAACGATGCTAATAATATTACATAAAATTCAGGCACATGTTTATGGCTGCTTAGCCATTCTCTTGATTGTAATGAAATAATTAGCACAGCTAAATTCAGAATATTTTTTTCAAGATGAATTAATGGTGTGCTTTTGAACATGTCGCCAAATGCTTCACCGCTGATATTGCCAAAAAAACCTACAGCGAAGTTTACGCCAAGTAAAATATTAACCAGGTTGAGTAATGTATTCATGCTCATCTTGTTTTTCCCTATTTTAAGGAGCAAAATGATGAACAAGATGATAATTACCATCAGCTCAAACTTCATTAAAATTAATATATCACTAGTCATATTATAATCATTTATGCATTCATTTTAGCAAATGCGTAATGTTGAATTTATTTATTGAATACAATTTTTTGCATCATTACTTCTGTTCCTGGATAAATTATATCTGTAACCACAAAGGGTGCAATACCCATAATTAAAATCGCAGCTAATAATACAAATGCTGCAAGTCGCTCATTCCAATGAGCATCTGTTAAACTTAAATGTTCTGTATTGGCAATTGGCCCCAACATTGTTTTACCTGCTGCACGTAAAATGTAAACTGCAGTAACCACAATACTTGCACAAGCTAAAATAGTGGCAAAGCGATACATGGTAGTTGGATTTTGCCAGCTACCCATAAATACGGTCATTTCGGCAACAAATCCACTTAAGCCAGGTAAGCCTAATGAGCACAAACCGGCTAAAATAAATACCGTTGCAATAAATGGCATCACTTTTAATAAGCCACCAATGTCTTTTACCATGCGTGTATGTGTGCGGTCGTAAACCATTCCGATAGCGGCAAAGAATAAGGCTGTCATTAAACCATGTGAAACCATTTGCAACACAGCTCCATTTATAGCTGTTTCATTTAACATGCCGATTCCAAGCAAAACAAATCCGCAATGTGAAACGGATGAATAAGCATTGATATACTTTAAATCGGTTTGCATTAACGTTGCAAAGGCTCCATATATAATCGCTATAGCCGATAACGTAATAATTACCGGTTGATAATAGGCTGCTGCATCAGGCATGAGATAAACGGCAACGCGCAAACATCCATAACCTCCAAGTTTCATTGATATTCCTGCGAGAAACATTGAAGCGGCTGTAGGAGCTGAGGAGTGTCCGTCGGGCACCCAAGTGTGAAATGGAAATAATGCTGTAAATATGCCAAAACCTACAAATAGGAATGGGAAAAATATTTTTTGTGTTTCTACATCAATTAATGCTTGGGCATTTGCTATTAAATCTAAACTGCTGCTGCCTGAAAAATAAACGCCAATCAATCCAACAAAAACTAAAGCACTGCCGCCCATTAACATTAAAGCCAGTTTCATGGCAGCATATTCTTTTTTACCACTTCCCCAAATGCCGATTAAAAGGAATTTTGGAATAACGGCAACTTCTAAAAAGAAAAATAAAGTGAATAAATCTAATGCAATAAAATATCCATATGCACCTGCACTTAAAATAGTGAGCAACAAAAAGAATTCTTTATTGAGTTTTTCTTGTTTCCATGAAACCAACACACCGGCTAATACAACAAATGCAGTAAGTAATATCATGGCAATAGAAATGCCATCTACCCCAATATGATAATTGATATTTATAGATGGAAACCAATTATAAACAGCTTGAAACAAAAATTGCTCAGTGTTGCCGCTATTGCGTTCCTGCTGAAATAAAAACAGCAAAACAAAACTCATCACCAACTGAATAAGTGCGCCTGCAAAAGCTACAAAGCGAACTTGTTTCAGCCCTTTGGCAAAAACAATGCCTAATGCCGTAGCAGCAGGAATGAGTATGAGTAAATTTAAATTCATATTACTTCACATTATTATAAATTAGGTAGCAGCAACAATTGCCAACACCTGATTACATCCATAAATAAATACCGATCAAACTCAATCCGATAACTCCTGCAATAAAGTATAATGCATATTCCTGCACTTTACCTGATTGCATTTCTTTCATTGATTCTGAAACAGTAGTTGTTGTATTACCAATGGCATTCATGAGCCCGTCGACAACGTTTTTGTCGAACCAGGCTGCCGGTTTGCCAATCAAATTAAATATTATTTTTTTGGTGATGAAGGTATAAACCTCATCAATATAGAACTTGCGATAAGCTGCTTGATAAAATCCATTTAAACTTGCAGCAACCTTATCTGATTTATTATTCTGCGATTTATAAAATATAGTTGCGATTGTAATTCCGGAAACAGCAATTAGCACAGGCGCAATTGAAAATAGTAATTCAAAGTGCGATTCGCCGGGCAATCCGGTTGGTGTGATATAATGCGCAAATGGAATAAATCCAACTACTGCCGAAAGTGTTCCTAAAATAATTAAAGGCAATTTCATACTAAAAGTGCCTTCGCCATGAAAATTATGTAAATGAATATCTTGTTTGTTCCAGAAAATAGAATAATACAAACGGAACATATAAAATGCTGTTAAGCCTGAAGTAATTAAAGCAACGTAATAAATTGCTTGATTCGACTCATACGCGGCATGTAAAATGCCTTCTTTGCTGAAGAATCCTGCAAAAGGTGGAATCCCGGCAATTGCTAAACAAGCTATTAAAAAGGTGATATGCGTAATAGGCAAATATTTTTTCAATCCACCCATATCCTTCATCTCGTTGCTGTGCACTGCGTGAATTACAGAACCGGCACCAAGGAAAAGTAGTGATTTAAAAAAGGCATGTGTAAATAAATGAAACATACTTGATGTATAACCTGCGCCATGTTCAAAATCGCTAACGCCAAGTGCAAACATCATATAACCAATTTGACTCATGGTAGAATAGGCCAAAACACGTTTTATATCTGTTTGTGTGCAAGCGATTACAGCTGCAAATAATGCAGAAAAAATTCCTACGTAAGCAACAATTTCTAATGCTCCTGAATCGGTAATTGCAAAAACAGGAAATAATCGGGCAACCAAAAACACGCCGGCAACAACCATCGTAGCAGCATGAATTAATGCTGACACAGGTGTTGGACCTTCCATGGCATCAGGCAACCAAATGTGCAATGGAAACATAGCTGATTTTCCTGCTCCGCCAATAAATATTAATGTTAATGCCCAACTTAAAACGCCGAATCCCAAAAATTGTGCGCCATGGTTTCCAATAGAATCGGCTGAAGTTAAGGTTTCAATAATGGTATTGAAATCAAATGAATTGGCTGTTAAGCCCATAATTAAAATACCAATAAGGAAAAATAAATCGGCAAATCGGGTAACAATAAAGGCTTTTTTACTTGCTGCAACAGCAGATGGTTTATCATAATAATATCCAATCAATAAAAATGATGATACACCTACTAATTCCCAGAACATATAAATTTGAAACAAGTTGCTGGATATAACCAGACCAAGCATGCTAAATGTAAATAATTGCAAATGGGAGTAATAGGTTGCAAATCTGGCTTCACCATGCATATAACCTAAACTGTAAATATGCACCATTAGCGAAATAAATGTAACTACAACCAACATCATCACCGAAATAGGGTCTAACATTATCCCCATATCAATAGAAAGTGTTGATGTGAATTGCAACCAATTAATTTTAATGGGTTCTAATGTTGGATATGCACCATTAATGGCACCATCAACAATAAAATATTGATAAGCAATGGCAAGTGATAAAATAGC
>JANMLV010000096.1:0-6968 GCA_031372705.1 Bacteroidota bacterium
GGCTGGAAAACGTAATCTGGTGGCGATTTTGAGGGGTGATGAAATCCATACTGCTTATTTTTCGAAAGGTAGTACATCTTTTTGAATTTAATAGTTAGTTTTGAGTGAGCGGTAATGGCGAGGTGGTTTTTTCACACTCTGCCGTTATAGGATATGCTACAAAAATATCACATATCGTTACCAATTATAATTTCAGCTTACTTCGACAGTTCCTAGACTGATTCGATCCGATATTTATTTCTCGAACCACTAGCATGATTAATTTCACATTTAAAACAATTACTATGAAAAATATTTTATCAACTTTTGGTTTGCAGACTACTTTAAGCCTGCTGCTAATTCTTACAACATTTTCAAAAGCAAATGCACAATATTTCCCTGATGAAGAATTTGATACAACAGGAATTATAATAGAAACGAATACCGATGGATTGGATACAGTTTGGTATTACGGAAGTGACGAAACCGATACAGTAAATAATGATGCACTTCGTCTTGGGTTGCACGACTCGGTGATCAATATTAGTATTGGTTCTATAATGAAATCGGTAGCAAAAGGACTTTATGGTTTTAATACAGCAGGTATTTTTGGCAGAAAAATAATGCCAAACGACAGCTCCGCTTTAGACCAATGGCAATGGTTGAGCGACTTGAAACCTGAAACATTGCGCTTTCCCGGAGGTGCCGATTGCAAATTTATGGATGTAATGAAAGGACCCGGTTATGGATATGATATTGCGAAAATTGCAAAATTTTATGACGTTACAGATAGTATTACTGATGACTTAACTTTAGCTGAAATTCTACTTCACGGAAAAAATAAAGATTTACTAGCCACATGGATTGATCCGGGTTATGTGGAAGACTACATAAATTTCTACGAAAATTGGGTTGAACAAAATTTATTGGACTCGACACATCGATATATTGACGATTTTATCATATTGGTAAAAAAAATAGAAGATGACAATCCCGGGCATACCGTTAAAGTAATATACTGCCTAAACATATTCAGCAATACCGCAACAGAAACAAAAGCAATAATTCAGTATTTAAGAAACAATCCAATTCACAACCTTACGTTAGCGTATGTAGAAATGGGTAATGAACCCTACTTCGATTATTCCCGATTAATGATGGGTTGGTATACTTTTGAAGACTATTGGCTATACATAAATGGCATAAATAACGATTCTTTGGACATTTATACGGTGGGCACTTCGGTTTGGGATGACCATGATTTTATTGGTGCCTTTAAAAACGATCCTTTATTTACTTGCAAAGTTGCTGTACCTGCCGAAAATCTTCATGAAGCAATCTATGCTTTACGTGACGCAGGACCTGCTGAAGGTGGGTCACGTGCCGACGAAGATTGGAACATAGATTTACGCACTAAATATCATATTAAAGAACCAATTACAGGTTTAATAAATAAATTTCGCTATTCATTTGATGCTGTTATTCTGCATCCTTACTACGACGGCCATAACTGGGATACAATACCCTTAATACAACTTGACTCATCGTATGCTTGCTTAAACGACGATATGAATCCCAATAATGATTTATGGCGTTTCGATAGTTATGATGCGCGCCTGGAAGCTGCATTTGATGGCATCGGAATTAATTTCAGAACCTTTATCAGAACTCGTTATCTGGAATCATACGACGTGCATAATTCCGTGCTCGATTTCGACTTAGATTCTTTATCGAAAAAAGATCTGATTGTTACGGAATGGAACTTTAAAGACCAAGGTGATTATCGCGAGGGTCAAGTGAACAGAATAGGTGCCTATTCGCATGGTTTTATACATGGATATCTTATTTTCGAGTGGTTCTTAAAAGATATAAAATTAAACTATAATGCAAATTACAGAAGTGGATTTCACACTTATTCCACCTTTCATAATTACGCCGGAGGTGGCACAAATGCAACAATTGGACCTGCACGTGAAAATGAGCTTGCATTTTTAGGAATGGATACCATCCCTTATACATTAAATGTTGATTCCAACCCCGATGGACGCAATTATTTAATGAAGCGCACAACTCATTTTGTTTATGAACTGATAAGCGAAATTTCAAAAAAAAATCTTAAATACCTGCAAAGTAATTTTGGTATTTATATTGCAAGTGTGAATGTTCAACCTACTGTTTTTATTGATCCTGAAAAACAAAATATTTATATTTATTTTTCAAACGGGAGGGATACCACTCAGCAAATTGTATTAAATACTTCCGGCACTACTGGTATTTACCCCGGAGGTGTTTTAACAATTGTAGATACAGCAACTATCTATTGCATAAATGCATTAAAGCCCTATTCTACTTCAGGGCAAGGGAAAAACACTTTATATAAATTAAACGAGTGTTATAAAACGCCATACGATATCGATTTTCCGATTGAGATAACCCAAGTGGACACTATTTTAAATATCCCGAGTTGCCCGGGAAGTGGAGACCCATTAAAATGCTTTGTGGTACCGGCTTATTCATTTGGCTATATAAAGGTTCCAATAGCAGCCTATTACCCACCGGGAAGGTATGCGGGTACTGCAATGTATGATGTAAATATGTATCCTAATCCGGCAAATAGCTTTATTACCTTGCAAACTAAATGTTTACAAACAGATTGTACATTTTCCGAAACAATGCTAGTGGAAGTATCTAATGCATTAGGTGAGATATGTTTAATTATGGATATAAAAAACAATGGCACAATCAACATTTCAGGTCTGCCTCAAGGGGTTTACCAAATTTTAATTAAATTTGACAACGGAAACACGATCGTAAAACAACTTGTAAAGCAATAAATGAAGTCATCAAAATTTAACCTATTACAATACTCAACAATATCAGCCTGTTTCTTGGCATTGCACCAAAATGCGCAGGGACAGGCTGTATATACTGATATTGACCCCGATTTGGTGTTGGACAACAATTGGGAAAGTGCTAGTGTTGATATGAATAACGACGGCACGATAGACTTTGCATTTTTAAACCGCTCGTTTGACTTCTCAACTTATTATTCTAATTACAGCTCCCATTTTGAAGCTATTTATGCTGGGCCTCAATCACCAAACAATGAAATTGCAGCACTTACTCATGTAATAAGTCCATCTTATGGCGGTTTTACGGTCTACTTTCCATTTGCATTGAATGAAAGTGAAATGATAGACGAAAATTTAATTTTTCATAATAATGGCTATCAAACAATGGCATACCGGTATATTGATAAAAGTGGTTTTTACTTTCCAAAAGGCGGGATCTGGTATCCGGAAGTTTTAGACCATTATTTAGGTGTACGGTTTATAGACACCGCTGATTGTTTACATTATGGTTGGATACGCTGCGATGTTAAAGACAATGGAAGAACATTAGTCGTTAAAGAATATGCTTTTGAAATTAAATGTAACACCGGAATATTAGCCGGCGACACAATTGGTGACACTACAACTGTTGGCATCGAGGAAATAAATTCTCACAATGTTAATATTTATGCTTTTAACAGCGATGTTTTTATTCAAGTTCCGGAAAATTTCAAAAATTATTCACTTCGCATAATAAATTTATCAGGAGCTATAATACATACAAATGTTATCTCCGATAATAATTTTATTATTTTATTAGGCGACAAACCAAAAGGCTATTATTTTGTAGAAATTTATAAGGGGCAACAAAAGTTTGCAACGAAAAAAATATTTATTAATTAAGTTAAAGGGTTTTGATTATTCAAACACAGAAATCCAAACCCTCCGCACATCCTATAACAAAAGTTTTGCAAAATGGCGGGTGATGAGCAAACATGAAGAGTACGCTATAATTATAATTTTTACAAACCATGAACAATAACGTTTAGCTGCCGCCACTTCGCAAAGCTTCTATACGTTAGCAGTCACCCTAAAAAGACAACAGAATGCACAATACAGATTTAAACAAAGTAGTATTTCACTCAAAAGAGGATATGGCTGGTGGCTATAACCTTCAAAAGGGCGAACATATTTTAAGGGCTGACACGAAATCAAATTACACAGATATCAATGAAGTCTTAGAACTGTACAACATAAAAAAATATATTGACAACGACCTGTATTTAAGAAATTGGACCCAAGACGACACCACTAATTTCAAACACAAAGCAACGGGATTTGGTAAAGCAATCGGACGTTTTTTTGCGACCATTGACGACAATAATTTTGTAAGTGAATATGAAAAAACTTTAAGAAATTACGTTCATTCTTTTTGGGAAATCGTTAATAGTCAGAGCATATTCAAGCGAATTTTAAAGACCAATTTCAGTAACATTCTAACAAATGAGCCGCACTTAATACACGAAATCTTAATTCATAAAGGAATTGTAGATCATTACGATACTGAAATCAAGAACTTCTTATTGACTTATTCGCAATCTGCTGAAATATTACTTTCAATTTATGAGGTAAAAGACGACTTTGGGAAAAATCAAAAATATCTCCCGAAAAGCCTAACTGTTGAAGAAAAAGAATCTATACTTTCAAACTATTTAGATTCTGCAGATGTAAACTATAATTACATTGGTCTCATTCAAAATGCAAGAAATAGAAATGACTTTAAGGTGTCTGACAAGACACGTTTAAAAGCAAAACGATTGCACAAAAGCGAAACCGAAAAGTTTTTCGCTGGAAACAATGGAAGGAGATACGGAGTTTCAGTGAGCTTTCCCGAAAAATCTAGTAAAATAAAAGATGGAAATATTGATGAAAATTCAATCATAAACTATTCATACAGCCTTGATTTCATTAAACAAAATAGTGATCCTTATTTGTTGTTTCAAAATTTTATTGTTCTGTTTGAATATCTCGATATCCAACGTAGAATTAATCTTGTAAGCAAGAAAAACAAAATGGGCGTGTTTGAAAGAATTATGGGCGTCCATTCCCAAAATGAATACACAGGAGGAACTGAATTTAATTTATTAGAGATGACCTCCCAGATTCAACTGGCAGGTTATAGTAAAGTACTTAGCGATTTAGGTATATCGTTGGAAAATGTATTGCATGAAGTTTTCACTTCCTCATTCCAAGAAAAGTACGAGTTCGCTAACAATGCTCGTTTTTCAATTCCATCTGCTACGTCCTACTTCGAAAAAGTAAGATTATTAGCGCCAGAATTTGAATCCGTATTAAAACAGTTCAAACTCTTTGTTGAAGACGGAAGCATTGATTTTGAGCTTTTACAAATCTCGTCTAACCCAACTTCAATAAAAGACATTCCTAGCTTAAACCAAAACAAGTATATATACTTCAACGAAGACAACCAAGATGCTGTAGGTTGCGCAAACCTGTTCTTCTCTGACCAAACATTGCTCGCTTATGTAGAACCATTTAAGGAAAAGCACTACCATACATTTTTTGATCTACTTGCTAATGAACAAGTAAAATATAGTAATTATGAGGAACATCAGAAACCTCGTATTGATTACCTTATTGATAAGGGATTTATAAATATTGACAGTAGCGATATTATTCAGATCACAAATCCACCAAGGGTAATAATTCTGAGAGACTTATATATTAATGAAGTTGCTTCGTTCTATCGTTACTCTTTTGAATTACGGCAAGAAGCCCAACAAATGGAGGTAGAAAAAATAATTTATTTTGGCAACTCCTTGTTTTCTAAACCAGAACAAGCATATTTCAATTATTTCCTAAACAAAAGTGAATTCACTAATGGCTTAGATTTAAGAAATAGTTACTTGCACGGGACACAGGCGACACCAGACGAAATACAAAAACACGAGTATGCTTATTTTACTTACTTAAAGCTGTTAATCTTGACATTTTTAAAAATAGAAGACGATTTAATTATTTATAAAGCGGTAAAAAACAGAACATGATAACAAGATTAATGGTAATACAGAAAATTAATGAAGACGGAAAAGTTGAAGTATTTCAAATTTCGTCAGACAATTTTCAATGGACTTTTGAAAACAGAAGGACAAAAATAGACACAGACAAAGAATACTTCCCCTTTTCACTTTTTGGTGACATAAATATTTTTCAACGCCAACCCGGAGCAGAAACAAGAACTTACATAAAAGAAAATGAAATCACATTCTGTGACGACTATGGCGTTCCCGGTGGTACAGTTATTGGAATTTTATTTCCTAAAAACTACATTCCTGATATTATAAAATTTAAAGACAAACCATTTATTCCTGTAGGTTTTGCTGGTCAAGTAACAACAAGACCACCCGGACAAATTCAAATTTTATATAATCATCTTGAGAAAAGATGTGCAATAATCTTTAACATCCATGAGAATATTGTTTTTGGATTTAAGTGTATTGCGAAAGTTGTAAATGACGAAGATTATCCACGTAATGAAAATATAATAGCTGACGACTTGTTCGACATATCATTGAGCAGAGAATTCTTAAACGTTGATGTGATTACAAATGACGACTTAAAACTTATAAATGAAACACTAAACCAAGCTGACCTTGCAGAAATTCATCAAACTTTAAATGAACTTTTGAGCTCTGTAAAGGCTGGACAAAAGGAAAAAAGTAAATCATTACTAAATAAAGTTGGAACATTGTTACTCAACGGAACTAGTGTTGCAAGTAGTTTAACAACAATTGCAGACAGTTACAAAACGGGTGGAACGGCACAACAATTTATCGGACGGATTATAGAATATGTATCACTCTAAAAAAGAAGGGCGAACTGCTAACAGCACCTACCCAAAAGGCGGGGGTTCGTGTTCCAAAGACAGTTTTGTGGTTAATCAAAAATTAGTTTTTCAAATCAAGTTTTGTGGTAAAAGTCCCGCCCTTCGGGTAGCTGCAAAACGTCAGGCTGTGAATAAACTCCACGTTTAATCTATTTCTTAAAATTATTGCGTGTAAAATTGATTTACACTTGTAATAATTCAATTTAACACCTGCATTTTTAATGATGTAATTTCTTTTCGCATAATTATCATGT
>JANMLV010000160.1:0-11454 GCA_031372705.1 Bacteroidota bacterium
CCTTCGATAACTGCGCCGTTATATTGTGACGGGGAATTGACCGTCATTGTAAAGCGGTCATTACCTTGTGCCGTTTTAGTCGAAAGCGCCGTGTCTAATGTTGCGATTATTTGCGTATTATTCGGAACGCCAAAATTATTGTTATTGGTATTGTTAGTATTTTGATAAATTGTTGTGTTCCAGTTCGGGGTTTGATCAATTTTGTCATAAACGCTGGCAATCGTGACCGTTTCATTACGATTTTCCAAAAAGACCCGCCGGGTAATGCGCAATTGATTATTGTTTTGTGCAACAATAGATTTAAGTCGCGACAACGCTAATTCAACTTGCACCCCTCTTTTGCTGCCAATTAATTCGTGCCATTCATCAACAACTACACATTGTAAATCTTTAAATAATTCGGTGTAATTATTACTACAAAGTAAAACATGTAAACTTTCCGGTGTTATTATTAAACAATCAGGCATTGATTTTTTTTGCGCTTGTTTAACTTTTTGAGAAACATCGCCTGTGCGCAATTCTACTCTCCAACCGGTATCTAATAAATCGGCTGCGTCTTGCAATGCATTTCGAATATCTTTTGCAAGTGCACGCAAGGGCGTAATCCAAATAACTTTTAAGGTGCTACTTGATGTTTGATTATTAACGAGTTGCGCTTTTAACATCCATTCGGCAATAACCGGAATCCACATGGCATAGGTTTTTCCGCTGCCGGTGGGTGCATTTAATACGCCATTAAATCCTTCCACATAAGCTTGAGCCAGCTCTTGTTGAAAAGGATACTCATGCCAGTTTTTTGCGGCATACCAAGTTTTAATAATGGAACGATAATCTTGCACTGTTTTTAATTCGGCAAGGAAATTACAACATTAATTTAGAAACGAATATTTAATTGCTCGCCAACGGCTTTATATTTCAACAGCCATTTTTTGTAGTCTTGCTCCCCTAAGGTTTTCATAAACTTGTCGTTGCCAATAAAATCTTTACCAATAGTAAAATACTTATTCTGAATTTTCCATAATCGGAATTTCAGTTTAAGTTCATTTAATTTAATGAGGATACGGCTAAGGTTATCAAGGTGTTGCAAATCATCGACTTTATAAGCCAATTGGTTTACTAAGTCGTATAAACGGTCGGTAACGGCAAAGGCAATATTTTCGGCATCGAGTTCAACCTTCCATTTATTTGCTTCATCGACTAATTGTTCTAATTTTAATAAATTAGGTTTAGGTTCGTTAAATACTTTTTTTAAATCGGCGTTAATTACGGCAGCTGTATTTTTTAATAATAACTCAGGAATATGCTTCTTTTGTTGATGCAGCATATTAACTAAAGTGAATGTTCGTTCATATACTTCGCGATAATTATCCTCAGCTATGGCAATATCTTTTTGAAGGATTCGATTAAGTAAAATTTCTTTTTCATCGCCAAACAAATCGTCGAAAGAAAATGCTTTTTCGCCAAAAGTGGAACGAATAATTAAAATCACTTCATTAAGATTACTCTTGCGGAAAGCTTCGCGTAATTTCAAAAATAATTCTTCAACCGATTCACTGTCCATTGTTTCGGCATATCCGCCAATAACGTGGTGTTGACCGAGATACAATGCAGCAAATTGAAATGTTTCTTGAGCATATGTAAATGTTGAGGATATTGCCATATTGCCAACCGTAAGCACGTGTTCACCGGCTAACATTTTCTCAAAAAAATCGTTTTTAATAGTGTAATTAAACACGGAACATTCATCGAGTACTTCATCAAACAAACTTAAAACTGCATGATGCATACCAACTTTGGTAAGTGTTAATCTATTAGGTCTTATTTCTTTCTGATACAAACCTGCAGCTGTACCAAACTGTGCAATATTTGATGGAGCAAGTTCTAGAAGCTGAATGAAATCTTGAAATAATTTTGTATTGGTTTCATGTTCAGCAATTTGAATTACCCGATCGGCATACTGTAAAATTTGTTTTGTTTCGATACGACTCACTTCATCAAAAAACCAACCGCAACTAGTAAACATCAACATGGCATGTCGTTGCATTTCCAATAGTCGGATGATTTTTATTTTTTGTGGTTCCGACAGTTTATCGCTAAAATTTAACTTAATAAATTGTTGGATATTAGATTCATTTCTATTGAGTACAATATCAATATATTTATCGCGTATTTCCCAAGGGTTTGGAGTATAGGCCAATAATTCGGTTTCAAACGCTAAATCAGCTTTATCTTTTAACCAATTTAACGCGTTGCGCAAGGGTGCGCGCCATTGCTGCTGAAAGGCAGGATTTCCGCCATCTGTGCAGCCACAATTGCTTCGCCAACGTTCAACTCCATGCACACAACTCCAACTGCTATTTTCATGAATTTGAATTTCGTGTTGCGGTGGATACAGTGCTAAAAATTCAGCATAATTGGTTAAAACTACATCCTTATTCTTTTTTAAATAATCGATACAAGACGCCAAAGCCATATCTCCACGGTAGTGGTGATGACCGTATGATTCGCCATCAGTAGCAATATTTACTAATTGCGGTTGGTCCGATTCTTTAATTGCGGCAACTAAACGTTCTTCAAATAATTTTCCTGAATTTAATAAACCGCTGAAAGCAACTTCTCTGGAAATAATACCATTATAAAAAAATAATGTGATTGTTCTACCGGAGGGTAATTTATAAAGGTAAGGTACGGAGGTATCAATTTGATTTTCGTTTACATTTTGCCATTGCTCGTCGCTACTATTTCTAAAAGCCTTGGCTTGACGGGGAGCTAAAATTGTAAATTTAATTTGGTGTTGCGCTAAAACTTCTAACGTAGCAGTGTCAACTGCCGTTTCGGCAAGCCACATTCCTTCCGGGTCGCGTTGGAATCTTTTCTTGAAATCGGCTATTCCCCAAATAACTTGTGTTATTTTATCTTTTGTAGAAGCAAGCGGCATAATGATGTGATTATAAACTTGTGCAATGGCATTGCCATGACCATTATGCTGCTTTCGGCTTATTACATCAGCCATAATAACAGCCTCGTAGGCATCCTTATCATGCACCTCCATCCAACTGAGTAATGTTGGTCCGAAGTTGTAACTGATATTGGTATAATTATTTACGATATCAATTATTTTACGCTCATCGTTCAAAATGCGCGAAGCACCGTTTGGACCGTAACATTCTGCTGAAATTCTAGCATTCCAATTATGAAACGGGAATGCAGATTCTTGACGCTCAACAACTTCTAACCATGCATTTTCTCGTGGGGGCTGGTAATAATGCCCATGTATACAGATATAACTTTTCACAGCGCAAAAATAGCCACATCAAGGAAATATTCCATGCTTCTATTTCCACAGTTTTTGCTTCAGTAAATTATTCCAGGTTAAATGTTTGTTACTTGATGGACAAATAGACCCGTTCACGCACTTTTTAGTAGTTTTACACTGTGAAAAAAGCGATATTTATCACCATAACATTTTTGAGTCTCGGGTTGCAAACGGTTTTTGCTCAAGTTTCCTTTGACCAACAGGTAATAGATGTTGGGAATATTGGAGTATATGTAACTAATGCCTTAACAATTGGCCGTCCCGATGTGCGCAATTCACCTTCGGGTGAACCCAGCATGGAATATCCTTTGAATTCAGGCGTTGAACATTTATTTGAGGCCGGGTTATGGATAGGTGCAATTGTAGATGGTCAATATCTCGTTTCCACTTCTGCAAAAGATGCGGCAAGTGGTTATACAACCGGTCAAACCGGATTCGAGTTTTCGGCAGAAGTTGGAAATACAATTCAACAAAGGAGCTCACTCACTTCAAGCGATTTTTTTAATTTCGATGCCATATCACATGCCGATATGTTAATTGATGCATCTGATAAAAATGTTATAGTTCCGGGAACGGCAATCGCCATTTCTGAACATACAGATCCATTATTTGCAGATATTCATCTTGAAACATATGCTTGGAATTATTCGTTTGCCGATTATTTCGTGCTGTTAAATTATACCATCACCAATAATTCAACTTCAACTTGGGATAGTATTTGGTGCGGATTATGGAGCGATATTGTTGTAAGAAACGTAAACGTATCTACTGACTTCGGTTCTGCATTTTTCAGTCATGGAGGTTATGGTTATTTAGATACCATGTATACGAATTATGGTTTTGATGTTGATGGTGACCCCGGATTTACAAATTCATATGGTGCATTTCAATTTTTAGGTATTGAGTGGCGCGACCAATTTATTCACCCTAATAACAACGAAAATTTAATTGCTGCAGGATATCCGGCCGCAGATGTAAACAGTAATTATTGGATATTTAATTCCACAGCAACTCCTCCTTACAATGCTCCTGCAAATGATGTTGAACGATTTGACAAATTAAAAGCAGGATTAAATTATATAGACCCAAGTATTGTCGATTTTTTGAAAGACCCTGCTACAACGGGTGGTTTAACCAATTTATTATCAGCCGGCCCAATAGTGAGTGTGGCTCCGGGAGAAACATTTAATTTAGTATTTGCGGCGGTTTGTGCAAAACAAATTGAAGTAGGTGGCATAACAGGTGCCGAAAAAGATGTTACAGAGGCTCAGGTAGATTTAATTAATAATTTAAGTTGGTCGAAACGAACGTATTTGGGTGAAGACCAAAATGAAAATGGTGCTTTAGATATTGGTGAAGATTTGGATGATGATAATATATTAGACAGATACATTTTGCCTGAACCGCCTTCCACACCCAATGTTAAAGTAGTTGCCGATAATCAGAACATTACTATTTATTGGGATAACAAAGCAGAATTTTCGGTTGACCCAATTTCTAAAGAAATTGATTTTGAAGGTTATCGATTATATCGCACCCAAACAGGTGATGATTTTAATTTAAATTTAATAAATGATGCTAATTTAATTGCGCAATGGGATCTTCCGGGAAATAATATTGGTTATAATAATGGACTTGGCGTAATTGCATTAACAACACCTGAAATAATTGAAGCAGATACTTTTTATTATAAATATACTTTAGATAATGTTTTAAATGGTTGGCAATACTTAATTATTTTAACTGCATTTGATAGCGGGAACGAAGCACTCAATATTGAAAGTTTAGAATCGTCATTCACCGAAAATGCAATAAGTGTTTTTCCCGGCACTGCCGCAACAAGTGATGTTAATACTGCCATCGGGGTATATCCCAATCCATATCGCATAAATGCAGCTTGGGATGGCACAACATCAACAACCGGTAAAATAATATTTTACAATCTTCCTGCATTATGTGAAATAACCATTTTTACGTTAGGTGGTGATGTAGTTGCTCGAATTGACCATAACAGTAATACATACAATGGCAGCGATATTGCTTGGTTCGACACCTATGCAGGCAGCGAAGAAAATAGAACTTTTTCGGGTGGAGAACATGCTTGGGATATATTGACCGAAAGTAAACAAACTGTTACGCAAGGGATTTACCTGTTTAATGTAACCGATAAAACAACAGGTGAAGTGAAACAAGGCCGATTTGTTATATTGAATTAAGCAAACCTAGTTGCATAATTGCAACATTTTACAAAACGCAGTTACGAAATAATGGAAGCAATTACTTCTTATCCCAAAGAAAAAATAAATATTTTATTACTTGAAAATATTTCAGACACTGCAGTAGCAAGTTTTGGTGAAGCCGGGTATGTGCAAGTACGAAAGCTAAAAGGTGCATTAGATGAAGATGAATTAATTGAAGCAATTAAAGATGTTCATTTATTAGGCATTCGTTCAAAAACGCAAATAACAGAAAAAGTATTAGCACAGGCATCAAAACTATTGGCAATTGGATGTTATTGCATTGGAACGAATCAGGTAGATAAAAATTCAGCAACCGAAAAAGGCATTGTAGTATTTAATTCCCCATTTCCGAATACCAGGTCAGTTGCCGAATTGGTGATTGCAGAGGCAATAATGTTACTGCGCAGAATTCCGGAAAAAAACGCAGCTGCCCATGCCGGCAATTGGCTGAAAGATGCGCGAAATTGTTTTGAATTAAGAGGAAAAACATTAGGCATAATTGGATATGGTAATATTGGGATGCAAGTTTCGGTATTAGCGGAATCAATGGGAATGCACGTAATTTATACAGATGTAATTACAAAACTACCAATTGGCAATGCAAGGCAAGTGCATCAATTAAACGATTTACTAAAACAAGCTGATGTTATTTCACTGCATGTTCCGGAGGAGCCATCTACTTTGCAATTAATAAATAGTGAGGCAATGGCTGCTATGAAAAAAGGCAGCATAATTATTAATTGTGCACGCGGCAATGTAATTGATTTGCAAGCATTAAAACAACATATCACAAATGGTCATATTGGAGGTGCGGCCATTGATGTTTTTCCGATTGAGCCTGAAAAAACCGGCGATATATTTTCATCTGAACTACAACAATTACCAAACGTAATTTTAACGCCTCATGTTGGTGGCTCAACTGAAGAAGCACAATTAAATATAAGCGAAGATGTAACGGCCAAATTGATAAATTATCTTGAGTCGGGCGTAACAAGTGGCTCACATACTGTTCCTGCGTTGCATTTGCCACAGCACCCTGATGCACATCGCATTTTGCATATTCATTGGAATAAACCCGGCGTTTTATCAGGTATTAACCATGCACTGTCGACACATAACATTAATATTCTTGGCCAATATCTTACTACTAACAATAAAATTGGTTATGCGGTGCTTGATGTAAGCAGGAATTTAAATGATGATGCAATTACCTCGCTCAAAAATGTGCCTAATACTATAAAGTTAAGAGTAGTTTATTAATAGCAATTAATACTCGGTCCAATCTTTTCTGCGCGTTAATTTCAAATCTTGCAACACACTTGCTTTAACATTTACATTAAACATGTAGCTCTGCCTGATTCCAAACGGAATCCATTTGAAGCCCATTTCCCAGCAATGCAATTGTCGATAAATATCGATACTGGTATAAGTAAAATCTTTTAGTTGAAAATCGTAACCTGACGTAACCAATAACTTCCAGTTTGGTGTTAAATTAACATCGCCTTGAAAGGTTGCCGATTGCGTTGTAGAAAGCGAATCTAAACCTTCAAAAGTAGGCGCATTTGTTACGCGCAAATTATAGCTCACACTAAAATTCCATGGCACTTCAAAATCGATATAATCATTAGGGTTATTCCATACCATTTCGCGCTCAGCCTCTGTGCCGGCGGTTGTATTCATATTGGGATTCGATTTTCTTTTCGAATTAAAATCCGTACTTAAACTCACATATCCGCCATTAAAACGGCCAATTCGTTTATTTACATCCCATTCAAACTCATTAATATTTCTACCCGCGGTATCTAAAACATATGGGTCGAAACTACCGGAAAAATTGATGCGCACATTTTTAAACAAAGTGGTATATGCACTGAAACCAACATCTGAAAAATTGAGTGAATCGGCAGCAATATTATATGAAGAACCGAAGCTGAAACTTTCTAAAATTTTAATTTTCTTTTCGTGCTTTATGGAATCCTTTTTAGAATAAACTTTTAGTTCTAATGTATTGTTTACATTTAAACCGATGCTTCCTATTTCGCCACGCGACGGACCACCATAAACACTTTGTTCAAAAATGGAATAGGCAGTTGGAGCCGTGGCATCGGGTGTTGCGTAATAATCGCCGTAATAGCCCCATTTTGGTGCTCCAAAATCCGGCGTATAATTAAAGCTTAACGACGGTGTCATTACATGTCGTATTGCTTTCAATTTACCATTAAATTGAGCTGTTGAATAAATTTTTGTATTTATACTGGCACTCATGGAAAATGAGCGAGCAGCTACAAAACCATTAACGGTATCGATATTTACATAATTGATGTATGAAACGATACTATCTTCACCGGTTGCACCTAGTAGCGTATCGGTTATTGTTTCGGGTTCATAATTTTTACGGATGGATTCGAGATACCAATTTTCGGTGTAATTAAATGCAGGACTAAAAGTAAAATATTTGAAAAATTTAACAGGTGCTGCAGTATTAATTTTATGTTGCATACCATTGTTAAAATTATCGAGTGTTTCGGGTCTAAACAATAATGAATCAATCGTGCTGATTTGATTGCGTGTATTCATACTGTAAGCAATACTAAATTGGTTTAAAAAGCCTTCCTTATTATCGCTCAATTTCTTTAGCGGATAAATTCTATTCATTGAAAGCGATGCTTCCGGAAGTGTGAGGTTAATTGTATTATCTGCTGTATTTTGGTTGTGTCGTAATGCAACAGTTAAATTAAATGGTGAATTTGGGAATGCTTGTGTATAGGAAATACTTGAGTTTAACTGATTAGTTAAATAACTGGAACTGTAAGCGTTATTGGATAGATAATCGGATGTACCAACATTAACGTTAGCACTGAACATGGTATTTGGTCTGGCTTTTGAATCTTGATTATGACTCCATCGCACAAAAAAACCTGTATTCTCTGAATAATCAGGTGCAAAACCGAAGCCAATTTTATTCTTGGTATAATCTACACCGAAATTACCATTGAATTTATATTTAAGATTGTACCTCGACGCGGCGTGCAAACCCCAACTTCCTCGAGAATAAACATCTCCCGTTAGGGCTAAATCGTAATAATCGCTCAATGCAAAATAATATCCGCCATTGCGGAGAAAATAACCTTGGTTAAAATTATTTCCATATTGCGGAATAATAAGTCCTGATGTTTGCCCGCGCTTAATCGGAAAAATTCCAAATGGCAAAAACAGTGGTGTAGGAACATCCATAATAACTAAATTCGCAGGACCTGTTACGGCAATTTTCTGCGGCATCACTTTAGCTTTTTCTGCCGAAATATAAAAATGTGGGTGTTCCAAATCACAGGTTGTATAACTCAAATGATCGCCATAATAGGCATCATCGTCCAATTTTTTTGCTTGTTGCACTGCAATATATCCTTCTCCTTCCTGCGCCCGGAAGTAATAAATTTTGCCTTTTTTGGTGCCGAAGTTATAGCACATATCTTCTGCATAAAATGCTTCATCACCATCTTTAAAATAAACCAAATCCATTTTTTTTCCGGTGCTGTCGACCATTTGTTTAGCGCAAATTGTTTTCGCCTCCCAATCGAATTCAATAAAATCGGCTTTCAGGTAAAAAGTTTGATATGTGATTTCACCTTTAGCATAAATGTAAGTTTTGCCCGAATCTAAATCATAAACAATTGAATCTACTCCGCTATAATTAATTAACTCATCTAAGGCATCGGGCGACAGATTGTACCATAAATTACTTCCATTTAGCGTTATAGTATCTAGTGATGCAGAATCGGGTTGAGGGATGGTATCGGGTGTGAACTGTTCGATGCAATACACATCCAATTCGTTAGTATGCTCATTAAAATATACATAATCGGTATTAAATGCACTTAAAAACATACAATTTAAGAGCATCGATAACGTTATAAGTAGATATTTTGTTGGCACAGGTAATTTTGGAATAATTTTAATACTTAAATGCTTATTTGGCTACAATTATTGTGCAAAGCTATTGAAATTATGAAAAACAGAATCAGCAGGACAAGTTTGCTCATTGGTGCGTTTGTGGTGGCATTTATTGCATTAACCTCATTTGGAACTTATGGAATTAATGAAAAGGTAATTACGCCTTATCAACTTAAAACGGTGGTAATTGACCCGGGGCATGGTGGAAACGACCACGGTTGCAGCGGATCTAAAAACAACGAAAAAACGGTGGCACTTAATTTATCATTAAAGCTTGGCGCCATCATCGAAAAAAATTATCCCGGTGTAAAGGTAATCTATACGCGCAAAACCGACGTATTTATTGAACTGCATGAGCGTGCAGCAATAGCGAATCGCAACAATGCCGACCTATTTATTTGCATTCACTGTAATGCAAACCCAAGCACCTCACCGTTTGGAACCGAAACCTATGTTATGGGCTTACACAAAACCGAGGCAAACTTAAATGTTGCGAAGCGTGAAAATGATGTAATCTTATTAGAGGACAACTACAACCAGCATTATGATGGCTTTGACCCGAGTAATCCTGCCTCTCATATCATTTTTTCGTTGAACCAGCATGCTTTTATGGAACAGAGCATCCTGTTTGCGTCGGGTGTAGAAAAATACATGAAATCGCACGCAAAACGCAGCAGCAGGGGTGTTAAGCAAGCCGGATTCCTAGTTTTATGGAAAACAGGCATGCCAAGTGTTTTAATAGAAACCGGGTTTTTAACTAATGCCAACGAAGAGAAATTTTTAGGTTCAGAAGATGGCCAAACTGCAATTGCAGAGAGCATTTTTTATGCTTTCAGGGACTATAAAAACGATATGGAAAACAATTCAGGTAAGGTTAGCGATGAAAAGGTGTTGGCAATAGAAGCCGAAATGGCAAAAAAAGAAACTGAAGGCCAATCTGTAGCGCAGGCTGATTTATCAACGACCGGTTTAGCTTTTAGTGTGCAATTTTATGCTAGCGCAACCGAGGAAAATCTTACAAAATTCAGTAGTTTGAACAAAGAAAATATAACTTTTGTTAAAGAAAGTGGAATGTATAAATATCGAATCGGACCTTTTACAACTATTGAAGAGGCAACAAAGAAGCAAAGTTTAGCGCGTGAAGCGGGTTATAAAGATGCTTTTGTAATTGCCATAAAAGACGGTAAACGTATCTCGATAGACGAGGCAAAGGCGATTTCTGCAAAATAATGTATTGCTACTTGTCAACTATTTTATAATTTAGCCCATAAATAAGCATATCACTTGAAAATATCTAATGAATCGAAGGTAGGCGTTTTAGCAGCAGTGGGAATTGCATTGCTCTTTATTGGATTTAACTACTTGAAAGGCGTTAACATTTTTCATAAAGGAACAGACTATTTTGCCGAATACAGCAGCTCAGGTGGCTTGCTAGTGGGCGACCCAATAATTATTGACGGTTATACTGTGGGTCGTGTTAAATCGGTTTCGCTGCAAGATGACCAATCAGGCGTTATTGTACTACTGAATTTTTCCGAAAAGGTGGACATGCCGCTCGACTCCCGTGCTAAAATCAGAGGTAATTTAATGGGGGAGAAATATGTGCAAATTTTTTTAGGCAGTGCATCCGAAATTATTAAGGATGATGGGCAAATTCAAGGAGATATAGAAGCAGATTTAGCAAATCAAATTAGCGCCGAGTTTAAGCCGATTAGCGATAAAGTAAAAACCATGCTAACATCCATGGATACAGCAATTACTATTTTGCGCAGCATTTTTACCGAAGATGTTCAAGATGATTTACAAAAAAGCATGCAAAGTATTAAACTCACGTTGGAATCGTTTAATAAATCGGCCGACAGAGTAAATTCAATTTTAATAAAAGAAGAAGCTAATATCGATGCCATTATTAATGATGTTTCAGAAATTACTGAATATGTTAACGAT
>JANMLV010000161.1:0-25440 GCA_031372705.1 Bacteroidota bacterium
TCGCGCGTGGTGCCGGGAATTGCGCTTACAATTGCGCGGTCTTCATTTAATAATGCATTTAATAAGGTTGATTTTCCTGCATTTGGTCTTCCTGCAATTACCGTGCTTACGCCATTTCTAATTACATTGCCTAATTCAAAAGAATTAATTAATCTATTGAGTTCTAAATTAATTTTATCAACTAAATGCATCATGTGACTGCGCTCAGCAAATTCAACATCTTCTTCGCTAAAATCTAATTCTAATTCTAATAATGATGCAAAATGAATTAATTCGAATCGCAATTTTTTTAATGATTCGCCATATCCACTGCGCATCTGTTTTAATGCAATATCATGCGATGCTTGCGTTTGTGCTGCAATTAAATCTGCTACTGCTTCGGCCTGACTTAAATCCATCTTCCCATTTAAAAAAGCACGCATGGTAAACTCTCCCGGTTTTGCCATTCGTGCACCGGTTTTTATGAGTAACTGCAATATTTGCTGCTGAATAAATGGTGAACCGTGACAAGAAATTTCAATAATATCTTCACCGGTATAAGACCGCGGATTTTTAAATAAACCAATTACAACTTCGTCAATTCTATTCCCTTCAGCAGAAATAACACCAAAATGAAGGGTATGCGACTGCGCCCTAGCTAATTTCTTGCCAATAAACACCTTGTCGGCAATGGCTATGGCATCGTCGCCCGACATACGGATAACCGCAATTGCGCCCACTCCGGGTGCTGTACTTAACGCTACAATAGTATCTTTGTGTTCAGCCAACTGCATTTAGTGCGAAGGTAAAGCGTTCAACTCAAAATCACATTGAAATGAGCAACGAAAAACAACAAGCCGACTTTGGCAGAACCTCCGGATTTATTGTCCTCTTTATGGGGATACTACTTACACCTATCGGCATTTCAGGTTTAGTAGGCACGCCGTGGTCGGGCATAAGTTGGGTATTGTTGCTTTTAACCCTTGCGGGGATGTTATTAATTGCCGGCAGCGTAAACATGCTTAGAACGGCTAATAAGCAGGCGAAAACGCAAGCCGCTTTGGAAAAAACGTTACAAATAGCGAAGTCAACAAATACTACTCCCGACATGATTAATGGAGTGCCGATTCATGCACATTGGGACATTGACGAAAACACATGGAATAAATTCAAACAAAATGAAATCAAGTATCGCAATGATGACAATATTTATTTCTTTATTGCCTTTGTTATAATTGGCACAATTGGTATCATTTGGAACAGTGGGGCATCTATTACTATATCGCTAATTATTGCCATAATCATGGGCATAATTTTGGTACTTATTCGCAGGGGATTGGCCTTATCTAAATTACATACAGGCATCCATAAAAAAGAAGTATACATATCTGATTATTTTGTAATTCTAAATGGCGAACAATATGTGTTATTTTCACCGAATCGACAAACCAGCAAAGTGAAACTGATTGAAACTGAAGAGCCTGTAATTTTAGAATATACAATTCATTGGCCTACTAGGAATGGTACAACCTTCGATGAGTTGCGCATTCCCGTTCCGCCAAATGCCATTGATAGTGCAAGAACAATTTGTAATAACTTTAAACCAATAGTACCTGCAATATGAAAAAACTATTTATTATTCTTTTAGTTTGCAATTTAATTGCTCAACAAGCACAGGCACAGTTCAAACCGGGCGATATCGGTTATTCCATCACCATGCAACAACCTTATGCCAAAATGCATGTTCTCACGCAATTACAAACTATTGTCGATGAATTTAGTTATTCTACTCCTTATGCGCAAAGTACTTTTACCGAAAAAGGCTGGCTTTCGGAAACAATTTATATTCAAGATTCTTCATTGTCTGACGATGAGCGTTCGCCTGAATTAAAAGATATTTATTATTATCATACTGATGGACGCATTCGGTCAGTTGAATTAAGTGGATACGATTTGTATGCTATTCAATATGGGTTTGAATACGATAAAAAAGAAAAATTAATTGCATCAGTAATTGCAAGTGCCGAAGCAAGAGAATATACATATGTTTATGATAAAGCAGGTAATATCATAAAACGCAATGGCAAAGCCGCGCGTTGGGTGTATGCTGATGAGAATGATACAGAAGGTAAATTAGAAATGGTAGCTATTGAAACCAACGATTACACTTGGGATAAAAAAGGCAATCTGTTAACTGATACTTATAATTATAGCGGCGAATGGACCAACAGTCTGCACTATAGCTATAATGATAAGCAACAATTAATTCTTGCTGAAATGTACTACGATAATACAGTTGATGCCAAACCTGCTTTCAGCATCGAATACAGCTATGATGCCAATGGATTATTAACTTCCACTGTAACAAAAGAAGAAGGATTTTTATTAACTAACTTATTCACCTATACTTATAAATAAACCCTAGTTGCTTTTTTGTAAGTAGCTTTGCATTATGAAAGTGTTGATGGTATGTTTGGGTAACATTTGCAGGAGTCCTTTGGCTGAGGGCATTTTACAACATAAGGCTAATAAACACGGACTTGATTGGCAAATTGAAAGTGCAGGAACAGGTGCATGGCATGTTGGACAAGCACCTGACCCGCGTTCGCAAAAAGTGGCAAAGGCACATGGTATCGACATTTCGAATCAGCGTGCTCAGCAATTTTCACCTTATCATTTAGAAATATTTGATAAGATTTTTGCCATGGATAGCAGCAATTATCAAGATATTATTCGACACGCTAAAACTGAATCAGAAAAACAAAAAGTTGAACTTATAATGAATATGGTTCAACCTGGAATGAACAAAGCTGTTCCGGATCCGTATTGGGATGATAGTTTGTATGAAACAGTTTATCAAATGATTGATGAAGCTTGCGATCAAATAATAAAGCTTCACGTAAACAGTCGCGATTTTTCTATTTAAAAAAACAATTAATGTCAAAACAAAAACCATCCATACCAAAAGGAACCAGAGATTTCGGACCGGAAGAAGTGTCGAAACGCAATTATATCATTAATATAATTAAATCGGTTTATGAATTGTATGGTTACCAGCCATTAGAAACACCGGTAATGGAAAATCTTACTACACTTATGGGCAAATATGGTGAAGAAGGTGATAAACTTTTATTCAAAGTATTAAACAGCGGCGAATATTTAAAAGATGCCGATGCCGAATTGTTGCAAGATAGAAATTCAAATAAATTGTTAGCTCAAATTTCAGAAAAAGGTTTGCGATATGATTTAACTGTTCCTTTTGCCCGATATGTAGTGATGAATCAAAATGAATTATCATTTCCTTTTAAACGCTACCAGATTCAACCTGTTTGGCGCGCCGACAAGCCGCAGAAAGGGCGTTACAGAGAGTTTTACCAATGCGATGCAGATGTAATTGGCAGCAACAGCTTATTATTGGATGCTGAATTGGTGATGATGATTGCCGATGTATTCAGCAAATTAAATCTGAGTGTAACCATTCGATTAAATAACAGAAAGATATTAGATGGGTTGAATGAATATATCGGTGAAACAGAAAAAAATGTAGCGCTGATAACCGCCATCGACAAATTAGATAAAATTGGAATCGATGGCGTATCTGCCGAATTAACTGAAAGAGGATTTGATACAGCTCAAATTGATAAAATAAAATCGATATTAAATTTCAACGGCGACACATCAAGCAAAATAAATTTCCTTGAATCGATATTTACCGGTGAAAAAGGTGTTAAAGGCATTGCAGAAATTAAATCGTTGTTCGAAAAAATTGCAAGCATTGGCAGTAATTCCATTAATATAAATTTCGATTTAACATTAGCGAGAGGATTGAGTTACTATACCGGAACTATCTACGAAGTAATTTCGAATGAAGTTAAAATCGGAAGTATTTTAGGGGGCGGGAGATATGATGATTTAACCGGTATTTTCGGATTGCCTAATATGAGTGGTGTTGGTATTTCATTTGGTTTAGATAGAATTTATGATGTAATCTCGGAGTTAAATAGATTCCCCGGTTCTGCACTTAGTAATTCTCAAATACTATTTATTCCTTTTGATAATGATGCTGAAAATTTTGCAGTAACATGTGCGCGATTATTGCGTAACGAAAATATTAGATGTGAAATTTACCCGGATGTAAATGCTAAAATGGGTAAGAAATTTAAATACGCCGATGATAAAAAGATTCCTTATTGCGCAGTAATTGGTTCTAATGAAATGGCTGAGCAAAAAGTGATGCTAAAAACGATGGCAAGCGGAGAACAACGATTGGTAGATGTGCAGGAGCTTATTGCGGAATTAAATGGAGATGGGGGGATTGGGTTTTTGGATGTTTCGGAGTGAATACGAATTACTCCAATTTTCCATTTTTTTTCCCGCAATTCCGATGGCATCGGAACGCAAAAGGAACCCACGCGAAGAGCACAAAATTTGTATGATTTTATAGTATGCGAGAGGATTTATTCCAAGATTTGAATGACTAACCCTGAATAAGAAAATCATGAAAAGTGGAAATATCCCTGACCCTGAATAAGAAAATCATGACATCTGGAGATATCACTGACCCTGAATAAGAAAATCATGAAAAGTGGAAATATCCCTGAAAAGCTGAGTAGATTTTCTATTCAGGGTTTAATCCCACTAAACCAATAGCAGGCTTTTGCCGTGCTATTGATTAAGTGGGATTAGAACATATCCTTCATCTTATCAAAAAAACCTTTTTCTTTTCTGGTTTCGTTGATATCGGGGATGAAGTTTTTTGCTGATTGTAATTTTTCGAGTGTTTTGCGTTCTTCGGATGATAGTTTACGTGGAACCCAAATATGTACTTCAATTATTTGATCGCCTTTTCCATAAGTATTTAATCCGGGCAATCCTTTTCCTTTTAAGCGCATAATGTGACCACTCTGCGTTCCTTCGGGAATTGTTACGCGTACTTTTCCATCGATGGTAGGTACTTCAACTTTTGTTCCCAGTGCGGCATCCGCGAAGCTGATATATAAATCATATAATACATGATTGCCTTCGCGTTTTAAATCGGTGTCTTTTACTTCTTCAACCGAAATTAATAAATCGCCATTTGGTCCGCCTTTTTCTCCTGCATTTCCCTTTCCGTTCATTGAAAGCTCAATACCTTCATGCACACCTGCAGGAATATCAATATTAATTGTGTCTTCACCGTAAACTCGGCCATCACCATGACATTTATTACAAGCTGCAGTAATTTGTTGACCTGAACCATGGCAAGTTGGACAAGTTTGTGTTGTTGCCATTTGTCCGAGAATAGTATTTTGGACGCGGCGAACTTGTCCTTGACCGTTACACATTTTACAAGTGCTAACGCTTGATGCATCTTTTGCTCCGCTGCCTGTGCAAACATCACAAACAACATATTTTTTTACTTTAATTGTTTTGCGTGTGCCTTCCGCAATTTCTTTTAAGGTAAGTTTTACTTTAATTCGAATATTACTTCCTCTAATACCTCTTGCGCGCTGACCACCTCTTCGACCACCACCTCCGCCGCCAAAAAAATCGCCAAAAACAGATTCGCCGAAAATATCTCCGAACTGGCTGAAAATATCATCCATATTCATGTGTGGCGCACCACCACCGGCACCACCAACACCTGCGTGACCGAACTGATCGTATTTTGCTTTCTTTTGAGGATCGCTTAATACTTCGTAGGCTTCGGCAGCTTCCTTAAATTTTTCTTCCGCTTCATTATTACCGGGATTCTTATCCGGGTGAAACTGAAGCGCCATCTTGCGATAAGCTTTTTTTATTTCTTCGGGAGTCGATGATTTAGTTACTCCTAATATTTCGTAAAAATCTCTTTTAGCCATGTTATTCCCGTATGGGATTAATTTTCAAATTTTAAATGCCTCGTTTCTTATTTTCCAATTACCACTTTCGCGTAACGAATAATCTTATCGTTTAAAGTATAACCTTTCTCCAATACATCAACTACTTTACCTTTTAAATCGTCGGTAGGAGCCTGAATTTCTGTTATTGCTTCCATTAAGTCAGTATTAAATTCCAACCCTTTGCAATTAATTTCTTTCAACCCTTTATTCAAAAGTGTATTCCTGAATTTTTCGCTGATAAGTTTAATTCCTGCTTTAACTGCTTCTATATCTTTTGCATCTGCAACAACTTGTTCAGCCCTATCCACATCATCTAACGACGGAAGCAAGTCTTTAATAACTTCTTGTCCGGCAGTTTTAAACAACTCTATCCGTTCTTTAGAAGTACGTCGTTTAAAATTTTCAAATTCAGCCAGCAATCGGATATATTTATCTTTTTGTGCTTCTAACTCTTTCAACATTGAAGTACCATCATCAATTATTTCGCCTTCAACCGGCAGTGTTTGTTCTTGCTCGTTGAGGTTAGTATCCTCGTTTGCGGCAGCATCATGCTTTATATCTTGCTCTTCCATATACTTTTAAATTGTGTAAACCCTTGAATTAATGACAAAGTTACATTCACCCCCGGCAAACCGGCGGCTAAAACGGAAGTCAAAAATACTGCCATTGGGCAATTATTGCCAAATTGACACGATAATAATAATTGAAAATAACCGAGCGGTATTTAGTGTAGGTTGTCTTGGAGTATTGTTTCCAGCTCTCCAATCAGAATATTCTTTTTAACAACTACGCCATCACCATCTAATAAGTAATATTTGGGGAGATAATTAATGCCGAAATCGAGCGCGGCTTGGGCGTTCCAGGCTTTTGTATCTATGGTTTGACAAGTCCATGATACATTATCGGCAGCTACGGCAGCTAACCACTTATCCTTGTCGGTGTCTAATGAAACACTGTAAATGCAATAGTTTTTGCCATTTTTAAACTCTTCATGTTGGAATCTCTTATACAGGCGTTCCATTTCGTAGTGATTGCGCCTTGCATCGGCATTACCTGACTCCCAAAACTCCACCAATACATAAGAACCTTTCAAAGCTGATAAATGCACCCATTGATTATTAACATCTTGCGTAATAATTTCAGGAGATGTTGTTCCGGTGGCTAACCCTGAAACTAAGGTAGTTGCCTCACTTCCCGAACATCCTGTAAAAGAAGTAGTTGAAGCAATTGCAACAACTGCAATTATAAAATAAGTGTGGAGTTTGATGGAAAAGTGAGGAGGCAACTTTAGCATTTTTAATCTATTAGTTTGGTTAAAATTTGTTCTAAATCTGTAATCAGGATATTGTGATTAATAATTTCACCATCCTCGTTAATTAAGAAATACTTAGGCAACGAGGCTATTCTATAATCTAACACCGGTTGTGCATTCCATGCCTTAGTATCAATCACTTTATAAGGCCATGTTATACCATCAGCTATAACAGTTTTTTCCCAAAGTGCTTTATCTGTATCAATTGAAATACTGTAAATATCAAATCCGCTTCCTTCTTTGAATTCCGTTTGCTTAAATTTCATATACATGCGCTGTATTTCGAAATGATTTTTTTTTGCAACAGCATTATTAGAATCCCAAAACTCAACCAAGACAAGCTTTCCACGCATTTCACTCAATTTGGCAGTTGTGTTATCTGCTTTAAGCGCGCTAATTTCAGGCGCTATATTTCCGGCTTGTACGCCAACTAGCGGTGCGCTTGTTTTACAAGCTACCACCAATATAAGCAAGCTAATACCTAAATAGATAAATCGTGTTTTCATATTAGAAAAGGTTGTATCCAGCATTCAGCGTGTGTGCACTGACATAATCGGGGGGTGTGCAAATAATATTTAATCAAGCGGCAAAGATTACCAAAAAATTGACCAAATGTGAAACTACCTTTCAACAACTATAGACTAATAGTCGCTTAAAATAGTTGCATTTGTGACCTTAAATTCTTTGAATTTGGGCGCCAATTGCCTGCAATCTTTTATCAATGTATTGATACCCTCTATCAATTTGTTCGATATTGCGGATAATGCTGTTCCCTTCAGCCGACAAAGCAGCAATGAGTAAAGCAACTCCGGCGCGTATATCGGGGGAAGTCATTTCGATTCCACGGAGGGTGTTTTTTCTTTCGAGACCAATAACGGTTGCTCTGTGTGGGTCGCATAATATTATTTGAGCGCCCATTTCAATAAGTTTATCCGTGAAAAACAAGCGGCTTTCAAACATTTTTTGATGAATAAGCACACTGCCTTTTGCTTGGGTGGCAACTACCAGTACAATACTTATTAAATCGGGTGTAAAGCCCGGCCATGGCGCATCTGCCACAGTTAAAATTGAGCCGTCAAGAAAGTTTTGGATTTCATAAATATCTTGAGCCGGAATATATAAATCATCGTTCCTTAACTCCATTTTAATGCCGAGTTTTCCAAACACTTCAGGAATAACACCCAACATATCGAAACGAACATTTTTAATGGTGATTTCACTTTTTGTCATTGCTGCCAAACCAATAAAACTGCCTATTTCAATCATGTCAGGCAGAATTGTGTGTTCGCAACCTACTAATTGCTCAACACCATCAATATGTAGCATGTTGGAGCCAATGCCTGAGATTTTTGCGCCCATTTCCACGAGCATATTGCAAAGTTGTTGGAGATAAGGTTCACAGGCGGCATTGTAAATGGTAGTTCGCCCTTCGGCTAATACAGCGGCCATCAAAATATTAGCCGTGCCTGTAACAGAAGCTTCGTCCAATAACATGTAGGCACCTTTTAACTTTTCGGCACTAATGGCACCGGTTTCTACATTAAAATGTGCGCCCAATTTCATGAAACCGATAATATGGGTATCTAACCTACGTCGGCCAATTTTATCGCCACCAGGTTTTGACAAAGTGGCATGTTTAAATCTTGCTAAAAGCGGTCCCATTACCATCACCGAACCACGCATTTTGCGACTTTGGTTGATAAATTCATCGCTATTAATGTAAGCCATGTTGATGTCGTCTGCACAAAATTCACAAGTGTGCGCATCAATACGATTCACCTTAACGCCCATTTGGGCTAGCAATTCAATCAGAAAATTTACATCTCTGATATCGGGAATATTATGAATAGTAACTTTCTGATTAGTGAGCAAAACAGCACAAATTACTTGCAATGCTTCGTTTTTGGCACCTTGAGGAACAATTTCTCCTTTGAGACGCTTACCTCCGGTGATTTCAAATGCGTTCATTAACGATTCTTTTTGAAATTCTTGTAATTAGGGTTTTGTCCATGGCGCTTAAAGTTTCTGCCGCCATTATTGTTTGGCCTATTTTGTTGAGTAGGCTGATTTACTTGACGGCGCGCCGTAGATTTAGTTAAAGAATCTAAATCGCTATCCTCATCTAATTGTAATTGCCCATTGCTCAAACTTTCAAGATCCTGCTTTATGGTAAGGTCGTTCACATTATCGCGATTCCAGTTTTGGTAAACCAGTTTCATGTAGTTACCAATAACTTGTGCAAATTCTTGTCGCACCGCAGGGTCTTCAATAGTCATTGCCTTATTCACGCACGATTCTATATTTTTACCATAGTGTGCAAATTTTATATTTTGACGTGGATATTTGAGTTTGATGTTTCTGCGCATCAAAGTTTCACGCTCAGGAACGGGATATGGTGAATTCGCAACGAGTTTAAAATCACTCATCATATAAATATGGTCCCACAATTTATGACGGAAATCTTCAACATTGCGCAGAGTTGGATTCATTGTTCCCATCATATCAATAATGTCGAGCACAAGTTTATTGCGCGCTTCATCATCTTCAATTTTTACTGCAAAGTCAACCAGTTGTTGCACGTGGCGACCGTATTCGCCTAGAATCAGCTTTGGAAGCTGGGTATTATATGGCATCGAAAAATATGTTTAAGGCAAAGGTAGGTTTTTAGGCGACATGAAGCAAGTATTCAAAGGAGACTTATTCCTGTGGCTGTGGAAAACAAAAAACCGCCGAATAATCGACGGTTTAATGGTTTATTAGTATACCTAAAGGCACTTATCAGCTATAGCATATGAACTATTCGCCCGGCTTTGGACCTTCACCCGGTTTGCCGCCAGGAGGAGGGCCTTGCTTATCGCGTGCATGTTTAATCATCTCGCGTCTGAATTCATTTTCAGCATCTGCCAACAGCGCTACTTTTTTGAGCACTAAAACCTTCTTAAATTCTTCGGCATATTTCTTTTTAATGTCGAGCAACTTTTGTTCATTATCAAAATGGTCGTTAATCATTTTTGTTAATTCTTCATCAGTCATTTTATCAATTTTCTTTCCTTCTCGCAAATCCTTTTCTTTATTTAAAATTACTTTTATTTCGCCTTGCATTTTATTGTAAACCGGCCAAAATTTTTGTGCTTCTTCTGCACTTAAATCGAGATACCTCGTAAGAAATGCTATGCGTAACGCTTCAATTTTTTCCTCGTCAACAGGAGGTGGTCCGGGAGGGCCTTGTGAAAATCCGGCAGTTGCCGTGATTAACAATAGCGAAAAAATGATTGCCTTTTTCATAATAATTATTTAGTTAGGTTTTTAATATATTTTATAATCCGAGGTTTTCAAAAAGTGTTGCATCATTTAAATATTCTTGCAATAGTTCATCATCGATAATTTCCAATAATTTTTCATCATTTACTGTCGAAGGCGCTGCTACCACTTCGTTTAATACATCTGCATCAAGCACTTGTTCGTGTAATTCGTCGGTAATTGATTTATCAATTTGTTGTGCATCTGCATAAGTTGAATTAAATAAAATTTCCGTATTTAATTGGTTTACATTTTGATTGAGATATCCGTATAAATCATCTATACTCAGTGATGCAATTTGCTCAGTCATGTAGGTATCTAATTCAGCATCGCTCATTTTTGCAAACTCAACGCCTATGCTGTGCGCATTACTTTCTACAAGCCAATTAATGCCGAAAAATGCGATTGTAATTGCAGCTGCAACGGCAGTTAACATGAACAACCTTTTTACAATTGGCGATTTCTTTTCTAATGTTTTTTCAACAATTTGCTCATTGGCCAATTTATTAAAAATATCTTGTTCCAAACTTTCGAAATAGCCTTCCGGTACGCGCATCGTGTCGTTGTTCAGTTGGCTTTTCAATTTGTTGTCTATAGGATTCATGATAGTTTGTAATTATAAATTATGTTTATGATTCATTACATCAATCAACATAAGGTTTGACAATATTTTTCATTCACGGTTTAATGTGGCTTTCAAATAAGTTTCAATTTTTTTTGCTGCATGATGATAGCTCGCTTTAAGTGCGCCTGTTGAAGTTCCTAAAACTGCTTCCATTTCTTCATATTTCATTTCATCGTAATACCGCATTACAAAAACTTGTTTTTGCTTGTCCGGTAAACTGTCTATCGCATATTGCAATTGCATTTGTGTTTCATCTCCATCAAACCATGGGTCACTTTTGAGGTTTGCTGTATAATTTTCAACATCATTATCAATAGCAATGCTCGACCTGCGATATTTCTCATTTATAAAGGTGATGGCTTCATTTGATGCGATGCGATATAACCATGTGTACAACTTGCTTTCTTCTCTATAGTTGGGCAATCCCTTCCAAATTTTAATAAAGCAATTTTGCACTACATCGTTGGCATCGTCGTGACTAGTAACCATACGCCGAATATGCCAATACAACTTTTTAGAATACATGGCAACCAGCTGTTTATAGCCTTGCTCACGCGTTGTTGCATTAAGACATAACTGTACGATTTCCTTATCCGTCATCAACCTCCAAGTTAGCTAATCTGTCTTCAAAATAAAGACAAACTAAATCGCAATTACTTGCGTGCTATTACTTTGAGGGCGGCATCCACAATATGTTGGGTGCTCATACCATATTTGGTAAGTAACTGCTCGGCCGTGCCGCTTTCGCCAAATTTATCGTTAACACCAACATATTCTATTGGTGCCGGAGTGTTTTCACTCACTACTTTGGCAATTGCGCTTCCAAGTCCTCCAATAATCTGATGCTCCTCAGCTGTAACAACACATTTTGTTTTGCTTACAGATTGTATGACTGCCTCAAGGTCGAGAGGTTTAATGGTATGGATATTTATTAGGTCAACAGAGTAACCTTTCTCTTCTAAAATTTTTGTTGCTTCGATAGCTTTCAATACTAAATGCCCTGTTGCAAAGATGGAAACATCGGTACCATCTTGAATTTTCCATGCTTTACCAATTTCAAATTTTTGGTCAGCAGGATAAAAAATCGGCCATTTTGGTCGGCCGAAACGCAAGTAAACAGGACCTTCATATTCAGCAGCAGCAATAGTTGCCGCTTTAGTTTGATTGTAATCGCAGGGATTCATCACCACGAAATTGGGCAACATTTGCATTAACCCGATATCTTCCAAAATTTGGTGGGTTGCGCCATCCTCACCAAGTGTAACACCGGCGTGAGATGCAGCAATTTTTACATTTTTATTGGAATAAGCTATTGATTGACGAATTTGATCATAAACTCTACCGGTTGCAAAATTGGCAAATGTGCAGGCAAATGGTATTTTTCCGCCAATAGTTAGGCCGGCTGCCATGCCTGTCATGTTTGCTTCTGCAATTCCGCATTGGAAAAAACGCTCAGGAAATTCCTTAATAAAAGCTTCCAATTTAAGCGAACCAATTAGGTCGGCACAAAGTGCAACTACTTGAGGATTAGCTTTTGCAGCTTCTAAAATACCCGCGCCAAATCCGGAGCGAGTGTCTTTTTGATTGGTATAATCTACGTTGATCAAAACAGCAATTTTTGAGTTTAAAGATTTCAGTTTTTCCAAAATCTGACGCGAAGATAAGCCAAAGTTAGAGTCTTACCATAAGTGAAGCGCCGCTAATTACTTCAAAATCGTATTCTTTAGTGGCATCCATATCTTTTTTGGAGATGTAGCGGTAAATAACCTTGTATTTTCCCGGTTGAATAGCTAGGGTTTCCTTTAAATTAGCTTCACCTAATTCATATATTTCAACCAATTTATTATCTCTAAATTCATAAATACCACCTGCAATGGGTTCGTTTTTATTGAATGATACATACCCGGGAGCAGCAATTTCGATAGTAGTGGTTTTATCTTGCTCAACTAGAACATTATCTACTGTTATTACCGGTATAGTTAATACTTCAATATCGTATAAACCGGTAAGCAATTTTTGAGCAACATCCGAAACTTGTGCAATTACAATTTTTTTATCTTGTTTGATGATACAATTAATCCTTCCTTTATATGCTTCTCCTCGAACTCCAACAGTTAAAAAACCTTGGGGCGACGGTTGGGTGATGATGTTGAATTTACCTTCAATTAACGTAACATCCTTTTTAATAATTTCAGGCGTAGTATGTACCTGCATGTTATAAGTAAGTGCCGGATCTAATGTTAAAGTATCGGGATTACCTTTTGGATTTATAGTATGATAATAATTAAACTTTGGCAATTTAGTATCAGCATCATAAAAAGTCATCAGCATATCTGTTTCTTCAGGCTTGTTATTTTCATCTAATAGGTCAACACGGATAAATACTGAATTAAATAATTTTGCAATTGTTGAATTAACAACTAATTCTGTTCCCTTTTCATTTTCAATATTCATAAATTCGCCCATGCAAGAAAATTCAGAATATTGTGTTGCGTCAATTCCTAATCCAATTACGTATGATTTCGTAACAACTCCCATATTTTTTAAGCGTTGCACTACTTCACATGGGTTTAATCCGCAAGATTCAAAACCATCACTTACTAAAATGAGAATATTTCTATAATTCTTTGCATCTGCACCAAAATCGGTAAGTGTTTGTTCCATTGAGTATGCAATTGGCGTAACACCTTGTGGACGAATAATTTCGAGACGCGATTTAATAGCTGCTGCATTTTTACTACGAAATCCAATTTCTAATCTAGAATCCTCACAATCGTTAAGTGGTTGCGGACTTTGGTGACCATAAACGCGCACTGCCATTAGCACATTTGGCATATCATTTAAGCTATCGGCAATTCCGTTTACTACAGCTCTTGCAGCATTCATTTTCGACTCGCGCTCCCATGTTTGCAGCATACTGCGGCTGGCATCCAAAACAAACAACACACGTGTAGGTTGAGCGGTTTGAGCACTAATTGAATTTCCACAAAGCAACATGGTAAATGCAACTATTGCACGAAAAAAATATGTTTGCAGTTTACTCAAATTTTTATGATTGAAGTTTTAGAACTTTTAATGGTAATTGAAATATCTTTTGTGTTGGCTGCATACTTTTTAATATTGGAGCGACTATATATTTTATAATCGCCGGGAAGTAGCGAAATCATAGTTGTGGTTCCGGCTAAACTGCCTTCATAAATTTTTTCGAGCTTATCTTTTTTAACAACAAAAATGCTATAAATTTTACTCTCAGTAGATGTTAGACTTAAAGTTCCCGGTAATGGTACATCAATTTTATTTTCAATGCCACCTTTAATTTCATAATTTTCGTAGCGCAATCTTGGGAGCGTTAAAATATCAATATCATAAGTACCAGCGATATATTTTTGCTTCGTATTAAAATTCTGAACATAAATAATTTCACCAGTGGTATTATTTCTAACAACACATTGTTTTTCGCTGAAAATTGTGCCATTGCCTTCGGCAACATAAAACGTTCCGAGTGGCACATCAATTCCAATAATATTATGTTTACCCGGAGTTAATTCAACTTCATTCATTCTAACAATTGGTGTTGAATGTACTATAATATCATATCGTCCTATTGGATTTAGGAATAGTGTATCAGGTTGGTTTTTCAAATCCGGCGTATGCACATAATTATATCTAACCTCACCTGTAAGATGATCATATAATGTTATTTCGATATTTTTTTCAACCGGTAATCCAAAGGCATCCAATAAATTAATTTGCGTAGTTGTAATATTTAATGCTTGAGAAATGGCAATACTCATGGCGTTTGAAAACGATTTTTCATCACCTGCATCATAAAAATTGCCTATGCAATCGAAATTCTTTTTATCCTTTTCTGTTAATCCTAAACCAATAACGAATGGTTTTAAGGTAATTCGCTTATCTCGCAGCGCTTGTGAACTTGCGCAAGGGTCGCCTTCACAATTTTCGATACCATCGGTAATTAAAATAATGGAATTTGTTCCTTCAGTTGACAGAAAATCACCTGCAGCTAAGAACAACGAATAGGCAATTGGTGTATATCCTTGAGGTGTAATACGACTTAGCGCATTTTTCACAGCAAGGCCTGCGTTTACGGTTATGGCTACTTCCAATTTAGAATCTTTGCAATCGTGAGCAACCCGAGGCTGTTGATGACCAAAAACCCGCAAACCGATTTGCACTTCAGGGTCGGCCTTTTGTATGCTATCGATGGTTTTAACTACCATTTTCTTGGCAACTTCCCATTTATTGGTGCCATTCCAAGGGTCAATCATGCTGCCACTGCCATCTAAAAGGATGAGAATGCGCTTTGCTTCCCCAATCGGTTTAGTTTGGGCAAAAGCGGTAAAGCATGAAAATACCAATAACAGGATGATCAGATTTCGCATTGTTTTGTGCTCATAAGCCTTATAAAACGAACATTTTCAAGGTTTTATTGAGCAAAATAGGTTTTGACCCATTGCAAATAAACAAAAATGCTGCCGTTTTCTGCAATTTGCCCAAATATTAGAGTTAACAGTGGTTAAGATGGGTGTATACTTTTGTGAAAGCCGCAAAACCCACAGCTCACATTTATCTACCTAAAACAATTTTCTGTGTATAGTATTTACTCGAATCGGATACCTGAACTAAATAAGTGCCGGCAGGAACATCAACCGGAATTATAGTTATATTTTCAATCAAGGTTTTTTCAGTAATAATTTTTCCGTTAAGGTCTAAAAGTCTGAATTGCGCGTTACTATTTCCTTCATTTAAGTGAATTTCAACAGTGTTGTTTGTTGCAAAAATTTGTGGATGCAAATTATTGCTAGATGTAATATCAATAATTACAGGAAAGCTAAGAATAATCTGATTACTCGAAGGCGAAAGTGTATCGTTAATACCAAACTCTCCGGCAACCGATAAAACATATGCATAATACGGAACGCCCCAAGTAACTGCAGTGCCTTCACTGTCAACCATTGATCCATCACCAACTATTTCAACATCTGTGCCATTGGGTGTAATGGAGATATAATTTGGAGATGCCTGCGCTGCAACTATATTAAAATCGAAAGCAGTAGCGAAATCAACTAAAAAAACACGATAAGTTTCAACTGTTTGTTCAAAAACAGGGCTGCTAAAAGTAATGTTGATGTCGCTCCCTGTTCCTGTTTCGCCAATGTCTGATAACACCGGTGCATTTACAAGTGCTGTTGCCATTTCCAACAATATCACGTTTGAAACCGGGGTAATTACTGGATTATTTACGGTTATACCATCAGGTATACTTACAACAAATGCTTTATATCTATTTGGCTGAATTGTATTTCCGTCTGTATCTAAAGCATCAGCGGTCAAAAACAATTCATAACTTTCGGAGCCGGGAAATACAACAGTATATCTATCGGGAGAAAGTAATAATGCATCATCTAATGTAAATAAATCTGCCGCATCTTTTTCAGTAATATAAATTCGATATTCGATAATTCCTTGTTCTGTATTTGCCGAATCAAAATTTAATCTAATATCTAAACCGTTTCCATTATTATTTACATCTGCCAATGATAAATCATTTGCAACTTTAACCGTATCAATTAAAGTAAAATTAAGGGTTGGAACAGAAAGTATATTTGTGTAATTAACTGCAGGCTCCATCACATTTAATACAAATAATTTATATTCTTGCTCGCTTACAATTAAATCGCCATCACTATCATAACTAACTTCAGGAAATGCCTGAGCATAATGCAAACTGCCATCCGGAATAATTTCAACATAACGATCTGCCGGCAATGCATCAGCGATTGAAACAGTAAAATCATCGATAGTTGATTTTACACAAATTACTTTATATGCTGCAATATCAGCTTCATCAACTGCTGCATTAAAATCGAATTGCAAATCGCTTGCGGTGCCGGTTATACCGAAATCGCCTGCTGTAATCCATTCAATTGAATATTGATTTATTGAAGTGGTTATTGGTGTTTCGGGTGTGAGTTCGTATGCGTAATCCTTCAGTACAATGCCCGTTTCAGCACTTACACTTAATCGAAGCCAACCATAATGATAAGTTTCGGTATCATCGTTATACAATCTAATTGCTGCGAAATGATCGGCTACACCATTCCAATTACCGCCTATAAATGATTGCACATTATAGCTGCTATAGATATAAAAAAACAATTTTTCGTATAGCACACCAATATTTAAATGGAAATCGAAATCGACATCAACTATATTGCCTTCATTTAATACAGGTACATTGGTAAACATTATTTGAGTTGCACCATCAAAATAAGTTGCATAAGGTGTACCGTAATAAGTTACTGGAATTGTTTGAAATGAATATGCTACTTGATTATCGCCAAGCGGATTAATTCTCACTTTCAGTTCATTGGATGCAAAGGTTGCAAATGATTCTGAAAGAAATACGAGTTTAAAATCATTGCTGCCATCACCATCTAAATCAAGTGGAATATCGTCGAGAAATACATTTAAATCGGGGTTAACATCGTGATAAACCACTTGACTGTTTCCGTTACCGCAAATTGCTAAAAAGGCTGCAGACAGTGCTGCATAATTTTTTAGTTTTTTCGATTGTGGCATTGATGAAACAATTTTAGTGCTAATCATGATGAAAAGTTACAGCGAAGCCATTGCATTTCCAACTTGTATTGAAAAAATATCTGATTGGCATTAATAATCGCCCAATGTTTCTTCCAACTGCGCCATAGCTTTTTCAAGTTGGTCTTTATTTGGTGCTATTCCGTGCCATTCGTGACTACCTTCCATAAAATCGACACCTTTACCCATCGCTGTTTTCATCAAAATCATAACCGGCTTGCCGTTACCTGTTCTCGATTTAGCATCATTGAGTGCAGCCAGCAACATTGTCATATTGTTACCATCTTCACAAACTAGGGTATCCCATCCGAAGGCAACAAATTTAGCTTTGAGGTCACCAAGGTCTAATACCTTTTTTGTAGGGCCATCAATTTGCTGGCCATTCCAATCTACAGTGGAAATAAGATTATCTACTTTAGCATGCGCAGCATACATAGAAGCTTCCCAAATTTGGCCTTCTTGCAATTCGCCGTCGCCGTGCAACGTGTATACTAATTGTGTATCACCGTTTAATTTTTTTGCTTGAGCTGCGCCGATTGCCACACTCATTCCCTGTCCCAGCGATCCACTTGCGATGCGAATTCCCGGAAGATGTTCAGCAGTAGTAGGGTGACCTTGAAGCCTTGTATCTAACTTTCTAAAAGTATTAAGTTCTTCAATAGGAAAATAACCACTACGTGCTAATACACTATACCAAACCGGTGAAATATGGCCATTGCTCAGGAAAAATAAATCTTCTCCTTTGCCATTCATATTAAAATTCGGATTGTGCTTTAATACATCAAAATAAAGTGCCACAAAGAACTCGGTGCATCCTAACGAACCGCCCGGATGTCCACTCTGACATTGGTAAACTTCACGAACTATATCTCTTCTTACCTGCGAACAAACGCGTTCTAATTGGTTAATATCTGCCATGCGAAAGGTTATTTTTAGCAAAGGTAGGGAATTGGGGCGAAAGAGGCATACATGGGTGATAATTAAGGTGTCAGATGGCGTCAGTAAACTCAATATTAAATGCGGAAACTTTGGCACTTATGGTTCAATTAAAAGAAAACAAGTTAAATGAATTAATCTCTTTCATTGATACATATATCATACAGGTGAAAAAATCTTGCTATTTCAATAAAGTTAATACCAAAAAAAACAAAACCTAATCACACATTTTTATTTGTTTTATATTGGTATTCAACTAAAAAAAATTAAACAATTAAATTAACAAGCTTAATCTACTCTGCTATCAATAATTTTTTCCAATGCATACATTTCATCCCTTAATCTGGCTGCTTCTAAAAAGTCCATGTCTTTAGCAGCTTGCAGCATTTTTTTCTTGGCATCAACAATTGCTTTTTCGAGTTGCTGTTTGCTCATTAAATGCACTACAGGATCGGCGGCCATTCCCAGTGAAATTCTGTCTTGCGGTTCAATATATGGTTGAGGGTCATCTTTCCTTGCACCTTGACCAATATTATGTTTGAAGATATCTTCGGTAGATTTTAAAATCGTTGTTGGCGTGATGTTTTGCTCAATATTATATGTAATTTGTTTTGCGCGTCTTCTTTCTGTTTCCTCAATGGTTCTTCTCATGCTTTCGGTTAATTTATCAGCATAAAAAATTACTTTCCCGTTTGAATTTCTTGCTGCACGTCCGGCAGTTTGCGTTAAGCTTCTGGTGTTGCGTAAAAACCCTTCCTTATCGGCATCTAAAATTGCAACCAACGAAACTTCCGGCAAGTCTAACCCTTCACGTAATAAGTTTACACCAACCAAAACATCAATTTTTCCCAATCGCAAATCGCGCAATATTTCAACGCGCTCTAATGTTTCCACTTCGCTGTGAATATATTTACATTTTACGCTCATTTTTAATAGATACTTTGATAATTCTTCAGCCATTCTTTTTGTAAGTGTAGTAACCAAAACGCGCTCGTTCTTTTTAACACGCTCGTCTACCTCATGCAACAAATCATCAATTTGATTTAATGAAGGTCGAATTTCAATCGGCGGATCTAACAATCCTGTTGGGCGAACTACCTGTTCAATAATTACACCTTCACTTTGTTTTAACTCAAAATCAGCAGGCGTTGCACTTACATAAATAGTTTGATTGAGCAATCCCATAAATTCATCGAAATTTTGCGGACGATTATCCATTGCACTCGGTAGTCGAAAACCGTATTCCACTAAATTCATTTTTCGCGCTCTATCGCCACCGTACATGGCGCCAACTTGCGGAATTGTAGCATGACTTTCATCCACCACCAATAAATAATCATCGGGGAAATAATCAATTAAGCAGAAAGGGCGTTGTCCTGATTTTCTTCTATCAAAAAAACGGGAATAATTTTCTATTCCTGAGCAATATCCCAGTTCCTTTATCATTTCAATATCAAAATTCACGCGTTCGCTCAAACGCTTTGCTTCGATATACTTTCCGATGCTCTCAAAATAGGTAACCTGTGCATCCATTTCTGCATGAATTTCATGAATAATAGATGGCAATATATCACGAGGTGCTATGTATAAATTGGCCGGGAAAATGGCAATATTTTGTTGTTTTTCAGTACTTTTTCCTGTGTCAGGATTAAATATATCAATCTCCTCAACTTCATCTCCAAAAAAAGTTACGCGATAGCCATGGTCAGCATAAGCAGGGAAAATATCAACTATATCACCATTAACTCTGAAATTGCCTCTTTTAAATTCTACTGCAGCTCTTGAATAAAGTGCATCAACTAAACGATGCAATAAAAAATTGCGAGAAATTTTATCACCAACATTTACGCGAACTATACTTTCCTTAAACTCAGTTGGATTGCCCATACCATAAATACAAGAAACCGTTGCAACTACTATTACATCCCTGCGTCCACTTTGCAAACTCGAACTGGTTTTCAACCTCAATTTTTCAACTTCGGCATTTATAGCTAAATCCTTTTCAATAAAAGTATCTGTAGTTTTAATATAAGCTTCGGGCTGATAATAATCATAATAACTTACAAAGTATTCAACGGCATTATCGGGGAAAAACTGCTTAAATTCGCCATATAGCTGAGCAACCAACGTTTTATTATGTGATAAAATAAGTGTTGGTTTCTGTGTTTGCTGAATCACATTAGCAATTGTAAACGTTTTACCACTTCCTGTTACTCCTAAGAGCACTTGAGCCGTTTCGCCCTGCAAAATACCTTCCGTTAATTGCCTGATTGCCTCCGGTTGGTCGCCGGTAGGCACAAACTTGCTGGTAAGTTTAAATTCCATATATAATCCCCCTGTAAATGCTAATTGAACCTCAAATATAAGCACCCAAAAGGACTGCTTAATGTTAAAACAATGAAAAGGTAAATTCGTTTCCTTAACTTTGCGCAAAATTAATTTATGCGTTTTAGAGATATTACATCAATAACCGGAATGGGCGGCTTGTTCAAAATGGAATCACACAAGCCATCAGGACTCATTGTTACCTCGTTAACCGAAGGGTGGACAAAATTTGTTTCCAATCGCGAACACCTTTTTTCACCACTCGATAATATTTCCATTTACACAGCCGACGATACTGTTGAACTATTAGAAGTATTGCTTAAAGCACTTGCTCAAAAAGACAGCAATCCACCAATTGATGCCAAAAGCGACAATGCTGCTTTATCTGCTTATTTTGAAAAAATATTGCCTGACTACGATAAGGAAAAAGTGCATATCAGCGATATTAAGAAGTTTATAAAATGGTTCCAAATTTTAGATGAAAAGGGCGTTTTACAAACTGAACTTGAAGAAAAGGAAAAAGAAGCTGCTGAAGCAAGTGAAGCAACAAAAGAAACTGAAGCTACAGAGGAAAAAGCTTAATCCTTAGCAAAATTAATTGCTTAACAAACAAAATATTACCTCAAAACAATAAAAAAAACCCGGCATGCCGGGTTTTTTTTATCTCATAAATGTCTGATTATCGCTTAAAGAATTGCTTTATTTCCTGCCCTTGTTCATTTGAAACACGCACAAAATACATGCCCGTAGATAATTCATTAACAGGTATTACAAAACTTCCGTTTGCATAGGAATAAGTATTTGCACCAACTAATCTACCATTCAAATCAATTATATCTATTGAAATACCATCATTTTGAGGTGTAGCAACAGTAACCACAATTTCGTTATCAACTAATGAAGCAACATCAAATCGAATTTGATTTATTGTTTCAATTGAAACAGGATTATTAGCAGGATCTTCTGCAACTTCGGCAAATGAAGTATAGATTTTATCACCCGAGGCATTATCACCATCATTACTTGCATTTACTGCTACATAAAATGTTACCGGCCCTGTTGATTCAAGTGGAGTCCAATTAAAAGTCCAAGTTCTGGTATCGGTTCCGTTAGTGCCTGTAGATGTATGTGTAATATACTTTCCGGCTCCAACAAATTTTGTATCCGTTGCATTAATTAATTCCATTTCACCTAATAAATCTCCTGCGGTATTTTGTGGCGATGCTTGAAACCCGAATTCATTAATTCCCGCTTCGTCAATAGTAACCGTTACCAAATAAGTGTTTCCGGCTAAATAACCTGTTGCAGGCACATCGGTGGTTATTAATCCTTCTCTTGCTGATGCCGAACCGGTATGACAAGAAGTGTGCGCACACGACTGATCATCGCCGGGAGAACCTGTATTACCGGATGGCGCTCCATTTTGCTTGGCAAAGCCAATTGAATTAAGTCCTGAAAGCATTACAACTGTGGAAGTGATGAGGAGTAGACGTGTTACGTTAAATTTTTTCATTTTTGTTGCCTAATTGTTTGATACCTTAAAATTGTAAAAATCACATGTATGTTTATACATATAATTACAAAAATGACAAATTAATTACAGTATTTCAAACAGTTCCCATATTAAGTATTTGGTCGGCGGCTTTTGCTGCAGTCACTTTGTGAATGATATGCGCGATTTTACCTTTCTCGTTAATTATGAAGGTAATGCGATGAATTGTAGTGATAATTTTCCCCATGAATAATTTATCACCATATACACCATATGCCTTAACAATTTTCAGTTCTGTATCTGCAAGTAAAGTGAATGGGAGTTTATATTTTGCGGCAAATTTTTTCTTAGAAATTGTTGGAGCATGCGAAACGCCTATGATAATAAATCCGGCCTTTTTTAAGGCTGCATAGTTGTCGCGCAAATTGCATGCTTGTTTAGTACAAGTTTCAGTATCATCGTTTGGATAAAAATATAAAACGTATTGTTTACCTTTTAAGTCGACCGAAGAAACAAGATTACCATCTTGGTCAAAAGCTTTAAAGGCAGGTGCTTTATCGCCCACCTTCAAATGTGTAATGGATAATAATTCCGGCATTAAATATTAAAAATTAGGACGTAATTGCGATGTTGCGTAAAACGCTGTGATATGCTGTACCACTTCATCAGGATCATCTGTCATATAAAACAAATCTAAGTCTTCCTCACTGATATTATGTTCTTTGTTCAGCATCGTTTCGCGCACCCAACTCATTAATCCTTTCCAATAACTTTTGCCAACCAAGATTACGGGAACGCGTTCAATTTTATGTGTTTGAATTAGCGTAAGTGCTTCGAACATTTCGTCGAGCGTTCCAAACCCACCGGGCATAAAAATAAATGCTTGTGCATACTTCACGAGCATTACTTTCCGCACGAAAAAGTATTTGAAATTTATCAATTTATCGCTGTCGATGTAAGGATTATGGCTTTGTTCATATGGTAATTCAATATTTAGTCCCACTGATTTTCCACCTTCCTTATAAGCGCCTTTATTACCTGCTTCCATTATTCCGGGACCTCCACCGGTAATTATCCCGAAACCTTCATGCACGAGTTTACCTGCTATCTGCTCTGTTAATTTAAAATATTTATGATCAGGCTTTGTTCTTGCTGAACCGTAGATGGAAACACATGGGCCAATCTTGTCCATGGTTTCAAATCCATCAACAAATTCGGCCATAATTTTAAACATACGCCAACTTGATTGGGCACTTAGCTCGGTCCAATCCTTCACTTTAATTAACTTCTTTTTACGATATTTTTCAGCCATATATTTATAATTGAATTTGCTGCTTTGAGCGGTTTGAGGATGAAATTAGGTATAATCCCACGAAAGTCAAAATTCCATTAATTAATAACAACTCGTATCCAATTTGATAACCATTAAATAGTTGCTTCGAATTAATATTAAGGTAATAGGAAATAAACGGTGGAATCAAACAAACCAGTAATACCGCTTTGTCCAAAATGTTGCGTTTTGTTATAATTCCAAATGCAAATAAACCTAATAATGGCCCGTATGTATATCCTGCAACAGCAAAAACCTGATTAATTACAGCATCATTATTAATTGCATTGAATATAACAATTACTATAAGTAACAAAACGGCAAATAACACATGCACGGTATGTCGCTGTTTTTTGTGTTTAGCACTTTCCTGCTTAGTAACATCCCAGCCTAAAACGTCGATACAAAAAGATGTAGTTAAGGTAGTTAAAACTGAATCGGCACTTGAAAACGTTGCAGCGGCAATTCCCAAAATAAATACAACAGCAGCAAAAGTACCAAGCTGATTGAGTGCTAAAATCGGGAATAAATGATCTGTTCTAGCAGGCGCTGCAATCTGCATTACATCAATATATTCATATAATAATGCCCCCAATGACACAAATAATAAATTAATAAAAATAAGCACTACGCTGAACCAAATTATATTTTTTTGTGCTTCAGGCAATGTGCGCATGCTCAGGTTTTTTTGCATCATGTTCTGGTCTAGGCCGGTCATAACTATTGCAATTAATGCCCCGCTGACAAATTGTTTCCAGAAATAATTAGGTGCATTCACATCCCAAAAAAATATTTGGTTATGCTCGCTGTGCATAACAGTATTTACTAACCCTGCGAAGTCGAGATTGAGAGCGCCTGCAATTGCAACAATTGAAAGAATAACGCCCATTAAAAGGAATGACGACTGCAATGTGTCGGTCCAAACTAATGTTTTAATTCCACCGCGATAAGTATATAATAAAATTAAGACGATTACAATAGAAACGGTTACTTCAAAAGGTACGCCCCATGGTTCAAAAATAAACAATTGCAGCACCGTTGCCGAAACATATAATCTAAAAGCAGCGCCAACTAATCGTGAAACAATAAAATAAAACGAACCTGTTTTCTGTGCATTTTTTCCGAATCGCTCGCCGAGGTATGTATAAATAGAAGTTAAGTTCATGCGATAATACAATGGCAATAAAACCATTGCAATTACATAATATCCTAGCAAGTAACCGATTACAATTTGCATGTAACCAAATTGTTGAGTAGCAACGTTGCCCGGAACCGAAACAAAAGTTACGCCGCTCAGTGAATCACCAATTAAGCCAAATGCAACAGCATACCAAGGAGAAGATTTATTACCAAGATAATATGCACCTTGACTTGTTTTACGTGAAGTAAACCATGAAATGGTAAATAAACATAAAAAATAGATGACGAGTAATAGTAGAAAAAACCAAGTTGACATGCCACAAATTTAAGGAGGCAAATTAAGTTGAATTTTGATAACACACCTGCGGGTTATAAACATAAAAAAACGGAAGACCTTTTGAGCCTTCAGTTTAAATTTATTTTGATATTAATTATCTTCTCTTTTTAGGCTTATTGATATGTCGAGGACCCGGGCAACCAAGACTATTTTTGGTGCTGGTTCTAAAACCTTCTTCAATG
>JANMLV010000288.1:0-4062 GCA_031372705.1 Bacteroidota bacterium
TCATATAAATAATACGAACACTAATCTACCCTCTAACCATGTTAATGCAATCATGCCTTTGTCTGACGACAACCTATTGATTGGATTTACACTATCATTTGATATTGGAATTTTAAATTGGAAAACTAAATCCTATGAAAGCATATTAGATAGATTTCCAAACTTGAAATCATCCTTTAATTCAATTGAAAATTTGGCTAATTGTTTCAGCAAAATTGATAATTCAACCTATTTACTAAATAGGAACGAATTTATATACAAGTTGACTTACATTAATAACAACATCAAACTTGAAAAAATTGATAGCATTAACAAAGCAATAACGACCTACGTATTTTCAGACAAGCGGAAACACCTATGGGTAGGAAGTTATAATGGGCTCTATCATAAAAACAACGGGAAATGGGTTAAAATTAAATTACCAGTTGATTTAAATGTAAAATGCATTGCACAACATCCAAACGGCGACATTTGGGTTTGTGGCGATAAGGGTTTATTTATACTTGATGACAATGGGCTTTTGAAACGGACAATTAATGCAAGCAACGGACTGCCTAACGAATATGTATACGGACTGCTTTTTGAACCTGATGGCGATTGCTGGATGAGTCATAACAAGGGAATATCTAAATTTAATTATGCATCATTAACATTTAGGAATTACAATAAAAGTGATGGTGTACAATCCAATGAATTTAATACAGGCGCATTTTTTAATGAGCCCTACGGATACTTTTATTTAGGTGGAATAAATGGTGTAAATTATTTTAAACCCGAAGCCATTAAAGACAACTCCTCATTAACCATTACCAGAATTCAAACTATATTGGTAAACGATGAGCCAATAAAAAGTGATAGCAGTCATGCCTATATAAAACAATTGAATTTAAAGTATGACGAGAATACAGTATCGATTCACTTTGTTGGTATCGAGTATACTAACCCTGCATTAAATAGATATAAATATAGATTAATTGGCGTGGATAAAGCTTGGGTTGATGCCGGAACACAGCGACAAGCAAGGTATCCGAATCTTGCTCCGGGTAATTATGTATTTGAGGTAATTTCGTGCAATAACGATGGCATTTGGAATAATACACCTGCTAAACTCACCATTAATATTATGCCCCCATATTGGCAAACCACTTGGTTCAGAATTATTGGATTAATTTTAATTGTAACCTTATTGGTTTTAAGTATCATTCAAATTAATAAATATAATACCCGCAAACAACGGCGACTTGCAGAAATTCAACAAAAATTACAAGATGAGCGTGAGAGAATTTCACGTGATTTACATGATAATGTTGGCGCACAATTAAGTTTTATCAACTCCAATATCGATTGGATCATAAATCCGGTAAAGGAAACTAATAAAGAGGAGGAACATAATCGTTTAGCGGAGGTTAGCTTAACTGCGCAAAATATTATTGGCAATTTAAGAGAAACCATTTGGGCACTTAACAAGCAAGCCATAGAAGTGGAAGATCTTAGCGATAAACTAAAGGCCTATTTCCAAAAACAAATGCAATTTGCCACAACTATCAATCTTGTTTTTAAAGAAGAAATTATTAATAACATCACTTTTAGCCCATCTACAGCATTACATATTTTCAGAATTGGTCAAGAAATTGCCAATAATTGTTTAAAATATGCAAATGCCACAACTGTTACTGTTGCAATAACAACTGGTTTAAATGGCGATTTTTCACTCTCGATATCAGACAATGGAATTGGCTTTAACGTTAATGATATCGATGGTTCTATGCATTACGGCTTAGAAAACATGAAGGCAAGGGCAAAGGAAATTGGAGGCAACTTATCTATTCAGTCACACACAAATAACGGCACACAAATTGTGCTGGAAATTAGCCACCATAAAATACTGCAAATGTAGTATTTCATAATTAGTCCAAAACATTGAACTTTACATCACAATGATTAAAATTGCCATAGTAGACGATAAATATCAAAATCGGACATCTTTGTCTGAAAAGATTATTTATTCCAATGAAGTAAAAATTATATTTACTGCAATTAATGGCAAAGATTTTCTGGACAAAATGAAGTTAACAGAAACCGCATTAATTCCGGATGTAGTTTTAATGGATATTGAAATGCCTGAAATGGATGGCATTCAAGCTGTATTTCATGGTGCATCCAGTTACCCGCAGGTAAAATATATTATGCTAACGGTATTTGATGATGATGACAAATTATTTGAAGCCATTAAAGCAGGGGCTTGCGGTTATTTTTTAAAGGATGAAAAAATAACAACCATACTTGAAGGCATCAAGCAAGCACTGTATGATGAAGGTGCACCTATGTCGCCACGCATAGCACGCAAAACATTAAACCTCCTACTCCATCCACCGACTGAAAATAAACAAGCTGCAACCGATAGCGGATTATCTGAAAGAGAAATGGAAATTCTTAAATTATTGGTTCAAGGCAGCGATTATAAAGGTGTTGCAGCAATTTTGTTTATCAGCCCTAATACAGTTCGGAAACATATTGCCAACATTTACAGTAAACTTCAAATAAGTTCTAAAGTTCAATTGGTGAATTTAGCTGCAAAAAACAATTGGTAATTCGGCTGGTTACTTTTCATTTGCTGTTCGTATACGCAAAATTGTATTTAAACAAAGCTGAAATAAATAACTTCTTGCTATTGAGCAACCGGCAGAAAAGTAACGCCTAAAGCCTGCATTTCATCTTGATTAATAGTTGGCGGGATGATGTTATTGTTAATTTTTTCTGCAATTACATCGGCTACGCGAAATGCTTCTGATTCTGATGTAAATACAAACATCCCATTAATGGCAGGTACGTGGTTTTGATGAATATAAATTGTATCATTTATCAAAATATCATATCCCCAACCTCCATTAACTTCAAAGGTGGAAATTGTAACTGATTTATCAATAGGAACGGATTGATTTTTTGCACCGGAAGTATTTTCAATTTGCTGCTCTTTGCTTGTGCATGACAAAAGCAATGTCATCATTAAAGCAAATAAAAATAAACCCTTCGAAATATGATTATAGTGCAGCTTCATTACAATTTAATAAAGTTTTTAACGCCAATTAATCGTTTATCATACACAATTAATTGATACATACCCGGAGGAAGCTGCCATCCATCAAATGCAATGTTTTTATTTAGCGGATTTATGTTTTCTTGATGCATGGTGCAACTTGAGGTATAATCTACTCCGCGCATATCAATAATTTTAATCTGCATGCCTGCAACCGGTTCTTGCAAACCAATTGCAATTGTTGCAGTGGAAGTTATTGGATTAGGATAAATATTAATCGATGTTAAATCACTTGGCAAATTGTTAATTGCAGTATTAGTATCCGGAATTTCCGGATTTACAGTATCGCCCCACATCCAGATATCAAACATAAAGGAAGTATCGTAACCCATGCCAACAAAGGCTAATGTATCAACAACAAACGACACCGCATTAGCTCTTTTCCCTCCCGGAAAATCATCTAATTGCAACCAATCGTCACCAATAGGATCATATTCCCAAAAATCGCTTTGATTGGTTAAGGTAGTATCGTAACCGCAAGCAATATATCCCTTCCCATTAACACCAAAACCAACAGCACCGTATCGCGGACTACCGCCAAAATCGGTGCGCACAATCCACGAATTACTTACGGCATTATATTCATAAAAATCATTCTTAAATCCTCCATCTTCACCTGTGCCAACAAACACGCGATTGTCTACTACAAAAGATACCGCAAGCCTTCTTGCCGTTCCGGTAAAATCTGCTTTTTGTGTCCATGTATTTGCGGTAGTATCAAATTGCCACAAATCTTTTCTGTATCCTGCAACATCTTGCCCTAAGCCGATGTATCCCTTACCATTTGCCGAAAATCCAATTCCACCTCTGCGATCAATTCCACCAACATTTGGTTTTAATTCCCAGGTATTTGCTGTGTAATCGTAAGCCCAAAAATCATTTAAAAAAGGATCACCACCTTGTCCTGTGCCCACAAATCCAATATTGCCCATTGTAAATGAAGCAGTCGACCCGTTGCTCGCCGC
>JANMLV010000002.1:0-2523 GCA_031372705.1 Bacteroidota bacterium
GACACCAAGATTTATTGCCATGCGCATGAGCGAGAATGACCGTGTAGTTGTTTCGGGTGTTGCAAAATGGGTGGTCATCGACGATGCTGCAGGACGCAAGCTGTCATTTATTAATCCGCATACAAAAACACCCGCTCCAAGTGCGTAAAAATTGTGCAGCAAGGGTATAAATAAATAGCTTAATCCGCCAATGGTTAAACTAAAAAATTGGACTTTAAACGGACCGTATTTATCGCTCCATTTTCCACCTAAAAATGAGCCTGCGAGACTGCCCACTCCGAATATACTCATAATGATTCCCGCTTGCACTTTAGAATAACCAAGTGAACTGGTCATATAAACAGTCATAAATGGCAAAACCATACTACCTGTTCTGTTTATGAGCTGAATGGTAGCCAATATCCAAACCGGACGTGTTATACCTTTATAGGCATCAGTGTAAGTATTGAGTAAGCGTGAAAGCACATGGCGAAGTTAAAAACTTAACAACGTATACCTAACAATAGCATGTGAGAACCGTTAATGTTTTTACTTGTCGTTCCAACGAAACCCATTAGCAGGTAAATCGGCCAAGTCTAAAACACGGTGTATAACTGTTGCAGCCATTGCTTCAAATGAAGTGGGCTTGCTGTAAAATGATGGTGTTGCCGGGCAAATAATTCCGCCTGCCAGCGTTATGGTTTCCATATTTTTAATATGAATAAGATTATAAGGCGTTTCTCTAACCACCAAAATGAGTTTTCGGCGTTCCTTTAGCATTACGTCGGCTGCTCTGGTAACTAAATCGTTTGAGATGCCTGAGGCAATGCGACCCATGGTTCCCATGGAGCAAGGACAAACAATCATAGTATCATATTTGGCAGACCCGGAAGCAAATGGTGCCATAAAATCATTTTTATCGTAAAAACGGAAATTGTAATCGTTGTAATCCTTATTTCCGAGTTCAAATTGCCACACATCTTTAGCATTATCGCTCATTACAACGCCAACAGCCTCCGGTTGAGGTGCTAGTTGTTTGAGACTGTCCAATAAAACTTTAGCATAAATTGACCCACTGGCACCCGTTATCGCGACAACAATCTTACGTTTCAACATGTTAATAGTTATTAAATGATTGCAAGTTAACGAGTTTGGAATTATTTTTGTTTAGTTAAAGTTCAAGAAAGAAACCAACCTATGCAGAAGAAGAATTTATTAATAGCTGTTTTAATTGTTTTTGTTGCCGGTGCAATAGCTGCCGTTAGTCCTGTTTTTGCAAATGAAAGCAATGGAAAATTACTACAAGTGTCTGATAATCAATTAGATGCAGAGTCAGACTCAGCAGCGGGTGAATTTAAGTGGCATACTATGAATGAGTCGCTTAAGTTACAGGAAACAACTAAGAAAAAAGTTTTTATAGACGTTTACACTACTTGGTGCGGTCCATGCAAAATGCTTGACGCAAATACATTTTCGGATCCGGTTATCAAAAAGTTGCTGGAAATGTATTTTATTCCAACCAAATTTAATGCAGAAAGTGGCGATACTATCGTTTTTAAAGGGCAGACTTTTTTAAATAAAAATTACACGCCTCAACCACGCAAAAGCACACATGATTTTGCGATTTATATTGCTTCAACACAGCAAGGTTTAGGTTATCCTACGATGGTGTTTTTAGATGAAGAGTTAAATATGATTCAACCCATTTCGGGTTACATTGGCCCTGCTCAATTAGAGCCAATTTTATCCTTTTTTGGCACAAACGCTTATAAAGATACCACTTGGGAAAACTATTTAACCACGTTTAAATCTCAATTGTCACAATAATTTCACTATGATTTCAGCATTTTTGGCCTCGGCCTCCTTATTTATTGGATTAAACACTGCACCTGTTATAACTCCAACCATTAATGAAACTGCGCAAGCCGACTCAATAGTTTGGTTAAATATTGCGGATGTAAATAAGGTTGTTGAAAAAAACATCAAAAAAGACAAAGTAAAAGTAGACAAGCTCATTATTGTTGATTTTTACACCGATTGGTGTGGATGGTGCAAACGTTTAGATAATGAAACATATAAGGATGCTGAAGTGGCTGCCCTTATGAACAAATATTTTTATCCGGTTAAATTCGATGCCGAACAGCGCGACAGCGTGCAGTTTGCCGGCAAACAATATCGATTTAAATCTTCCGGAAGTCGCGGCACCAATGAGTTCGCGTTAGAAATGGCTTCGCGTCCGGGCGGAAGAATTGGGTACCCGACTATAACCATCATTTCTGCAATGGGTGAAAAAATTACTGTAGAAGCAGGGTTTAAAAATGCCGAAAAAATGAAGGTTTTTTTAATTTATTATGGCGAAGGACACTACAAAACGAAAGATTACGTAACCTTCGAGAAGGAATACAATCAAAAGCAACTTACCGATTAAACGGTGCATAACAAAGTGCATAATATTTTTTAGAATTGTTTCGTAGTTTGGAGTGACAGGGTATCTTTGTCGAGATTTCATGTCTACAACAGGTAAAAATATTAACAAACTTTCTG